>JBEKBL010000066.1:0-8763 GCA_050015415.1 Solirubrobacteraceae bacterium | reverse complement strand
AGGGAAACCTCACGTTGTCGCGTAGCACGTTCAGCGGAAACAACTCGTCCTACTACGGTGGCGGGCTCTACTACGGCAGCGGCGACGGCCTCGCCGTGACCAACGACACCTTCGACGGCAACCAGGCGAATGAGGGCGGCGCGATCTACCTCGGCTCGGCTGCGAGCACTGGGACCGTCGTGCTGCTCAGCAACACCGTCACGCGCAACAGCGCCTACTACGGTGGCGGGATAGCCAACCCGCAGTACGCCAACACGATCGAGAACACAATCGTCGCTGGCAACTCCGGCGGCATCGGCACCGATGGTGGCGGTGATTGCTACGGCACGGCGGCAACGGACAACGCCGCCGCCGCCGATGCGGGCGGCAACATCGACAGCGACGGGACCTGCTTTCGCAACGCCGTGACCGGCGATCACACCGGCGTGAGCGCCGTCCTGGGACCGCTCGCTTCCAACGGCGGGCCGATGCAGACGGACGCGCTGCTCGCTGGTAGCCCGGCGATCGGCGATGCCATCAAGGCCGCCTGCCCGGCGACTGACGAGCGCAACGTGGCACGGACAGCTGCGTGCGATTCCGGCGCGTTCCAAACCGCAGCGGCAGACCTCGCGATCACCGTCTCGGCTCCATCCACTGGAATGATCGGCGGGCCTGTCACGGAGACGCTCAAGGTCATCAACAACGGTCCCGGCCCCGGGACCGGCGTGACGGTCAGCGACACGCTACCGGCGGGGACGACGTACTTCAGCTCCAGCGCCTCGCAGGGCACTTGTACGGGTGCCTCGACCGTGACCTGCTCACTTGGGACACTCGACTCAAGCGCCACTGGATCGACGACGAGCGCGACGATCACGATCGTGCTGATCCCAACCCAGGGCGGCCCGTTCACCAACACCGGTACCGTCAGCGCCTACCAGGCCGACCCTGACCAAGCCAACAACACAGCGTCGGCAACGACCAATGTTCCTCTCGCGCCGACTCGCGTGAGCCTCACGTTGAAAGCCCACCACAAGAAGCATCGCTTCACCTTCGCCGGCGTTCTGACCCTGCCGACCGGGACGAACGCGGCCGTAAGCTGCGCCGGAACCGTAACCATCAAGGTAATGCACCGGAGCAAGCTGCTCAGCATCCACAATGCCAAGATCAGCCGCAACTGCACCTACTCGAAGCACATCACGGTGCGCGGAAGCAAACAGCGGAAGATCGTCGCAACCTTCACCGGCAACACGACACTCACCCACACCTCGCACACGATCTACGTCCACTAAGGGCGGCCCGCAAACCTGACTGGTTCGCCAACATTGGTATGTGGCCGGTATTTGACCCGCCGCTTCCTGAACATAATTTAGGTATGACCCGACCTACTACGTAGGCGTGTCGCGTGATCTAGCCTATTTCGGCGTATTGACGAGGGAGTAACAAGCTTAGTCGGCGAAGCCATGACCGCGGTCGTGTACACGTCGCGCTTGAGCTACGTCTATGCGCTCAGCAAGAAAGGTGAACGGAACGCTCAGCTGGTTCGGATCTCCGCCGCCGGCTCGAGGTTCTGGCCGGGGCGAGCTGCGGGACAGGGACTCGAACCCCAAATTTCTTCTCCAGAGGCAGACGTGTTGCCGATTACACCATCCCGCACAGCGGCGCCGGCGCGGTTGGAGGCGCGCCGGTGACCAACGCGATTATAGATCAGCGCTCCCGTCAGGTCGGGCGAGGTCACACACGGTCGGGTGCTCTGAGGAAGCGGACCATGCCGACGGCTCCGACCGCGAGCCAGACAGCGAGCGTCAGCAGGTCGGAGCTCTCGAAGCCACTGCCCGTGGTGAACGGGTTGAAGGCGTGCTGGAGGCCGTCGGCGAGCGCGCGTACGGGAAACACCTTGGCGATGTCGGTGAGCGTCGACGAGAGATGGAAGTGGAACCAGATGCCTGAGATGAATGTCAGCGGCAGGATCGCTGCGTTGACGACTGCGGGCGCGGCCTCGGCGTTCTTGATGTAGCGGACGAGTGCGACGCCGAGCGCCGTGAAGGTGGCGCTTCCAAGCGCGAGTGTGGCGATCAGGCCCGGCAGCGTCGTGCCACGGACATGCGTGTTGTAAACGAAGTGGCCGATCAGGAGCGTCACCGCGCTCATCGCCACCGTCACGATCAGCGTGGAGATGATGCGGGCCGCTACGTAGGCCCAGCCTGCCAACGGTGTTCCCGCCATCCGTTTGAGCACCCCGTCGTCGCGCAGGACCGTCGTGCCCACCGCCATGTTGATGAAAGTCGTTGCGATGACCCCGTAGGCGAGGATCCCGGGCACGAAGAACGTGTCGTAGCTGATCGTGCGGTGCGCTCCAACGTAGATCGTCTTGCTCTGGAAGATCGCGGAGAAGATCACGAGGAAGATGATCGGGAAGAGGAAGGCGAAGAACGCCCGTGCGCGGTTGCGCCAGAAGGCACGCTGCTCGTAGAGGACCTGCCACGCGACGAGGGCGAAATCGCGCGCCACGCCGCCAGTCGCCCGACGGCCGCTCATGGCGACGCCTCCCCGGTCAGCTCGAGGTAGATCTCCTCGAGGGTCGGCTGGGTAACCGAGAAGCCGGTGAGCTCGATGCCTTCCCGGACGGCCCAGCCAGCGACCTCTGCCGTGACCCGGACCGGGTCCGTGGTCTCCAGCTGCACGCGGTCGCCGTCACGGGCAACGGCGGCGTCGATCCCCTCCGGCAGCTCCGCTGCGGGCGGCAGCGTGAAGCGGATCGCGGACGGTCTCAGGCCGCGACCGCCGAGCTCATCGGGGCTCCCGATCGCGACGATCGTGCCGCTGCGCATCACCGCGACGCGGTCGGCCAGAGTCTGCGCCTCGTCCATAAAATGGGTGGTCAGGAACACCGTCTTGCCGAGCTCGCAGAGTGAGCGGATCGTCGACCAGGCCTGGCGGCGGGCGTGCGGATCGAATCCGGTCGTGGGTTCATCGAGGAAGATCAGGTCCGGCTCGCCGACCAGCGCCAGTGCGAGATCGAGGCGCCGCCGTTGACCGCCCGAGAGGTCCTGCGCGCGGGTCTCTCGCTTGGCGTCGAGCTCGACCAGCTCGATCAGCTCGTCGACCCCGCGTCGCCGCTCGTGGTAGCGGCCATACATCTCGATCAGCTCGGCAACCGTCAGGTCCTGCTGCACGCCGCATGACTGGAGCACGATGCCGACGCGCTCGCGCAGCGCCCGCGGGCCGCCCGCCGGATCCATGCCGAGCACGCTGACCTCTCCGCCGCTGCGAACGCGGTAGCCCTCGAGGATCTCGGTGATCGTGGTCTTCCCGGCGCCGTTCGGTCCGAGCAGGCAGAACACCTCGCCCAGCGAGACTTCGAAGCTGACGCCGCTCACTGCCTCGAAGTCGCCGTACGACTTGTGTAGGTCGTGGACCTCGATCGCACTCAAAGCGCGGCGATCATACGCGCTCGTCGGCGAGCGGCGCCTACGCTGCGCTCGCGCTGCTGGCCCAGTCTCGATAGAGGTCGGCGTACTGGCCGCCGGCGAGCAGCAGCTCCTCGTGCGTGCCCTGCTCGACGATTCGGCCGCGCTCGAGGACGACGATCCGGCTCGCGCCCCTGATCGTCGAGAGGCGGTGAGCGATCACGATCGCGGTGCGCCCGGCGAGCAGCCGTCGCAGGCCCTGCTCGATCCGCCGCTCGGTTCGCAGATCCACGTTCGAGGTCGCTTCGTCGAGCACGAGGATCCGCGGATCGGCGACCAGTGCTCGCGCGAAGGACACGAGCTGGCGCTGTCCGGCCGAAAGCTGCACGCCGCGCTCGCCGATCTCGGTGTCGTAGCCATCGGAGAGGGCGGTGATGATCTCGTGCGCGCCGACCGCCTTGGCCGCCGCCTCGATCTCCTCCTCGCTCGCGTCCGGGCGGCCGAATGCGATATTCGAGCGAATCGTCCCGGAGAAGAGGAACGCCTCCTGCGGAACGACGCCAAGCTGGGAGCGCAGCGACTGGTAGCTGACCTCGCGCACGTCGTGCCCATCGACGAGGATGCGCCCGCGCGTCACGTCATAGAAGCGCGCTACCAGCTTCGCGAAGGTTGACTTGCCGGCGCCGGTTGCTCCGACAAGCGCGACCGTCTCACCCGGTGCTATCTGCAGGTCGATGTCATCGAGTGCGAGTACCGCCCGGTCGTCGTCGGCCTCGCCACGCCGTTTCGGGTAGGCGAAGGAGACGTGCTCGAAGCTCAGCTCGCCGCGAAGCCGCGGCAGCGCCAGTGCTCCGGAGCGCTCGGTCATGCTCGGCTGCTCGTCGAGCAGCTCGAAGATCTTGTCGAGCGCGGCCATGCCAGCCTGGTAGGTGGTGTAGAGCTGGGAGAGCTGGGTGATCGGGTTGAAGAAGTTGTTGAGCGCCGCCAGGAAGCCGACGAGGATGCCGACCTCGAGATGGCCGTTCAGAACCTGGTCGCCGCCGTAGAGCAGCACGACCACAGTCGCGACGGCCGAGACGAACTCGATCGTCGGGAAGTACGCGGCGTTCAGGTAGACGGTCGTCATGTTCGCGGAGCGGTTGCGATCGTTCAGCTCCGCGAACTCGTGCTCGTGGCGCGGCTCCTGCGCAAAGCTCCGCACGAGCCGCACGCCCGAGAGGGACTCCTGTAGGTAGCCCGTGATCGCCCCGATTGTCTCGCGCGTGCGCCGGTAGGCATCCGACGAGGCGATCCGAAAGACGAGCGAAGCGACAAATATCAGCGGCAGCATGATGAACGTGATCAGAGCCAGCCGGAGGTCGAACGTCACCAGGATCACAAGTGTTCCGAGCAGCGTCAGCCCGCCCTGAAAGAGCGTCACGACACTGTCGGTGACGAGGCTGTCGAGCGCCTCGACGTCGTTCGTCATCCGCGAGATCAGGACCCCGGTCGGCCGGTTCTCATAGAAGCTGACCGGCAGTCGCTGGAGGTGGGCGAAGATCGCGAGACGCAGGTCCGCGAGCGCGCGCTGGCCGACCCACTCAACGAGGAACGTCTGCGCCGCGGTCATCACCCAGACGACGATCGCCGCAATGACGAAGCCGGCGACGACCAGCACCAGCCGCGCCATGTCGTGCTTCTCGATTCCAGCGTCGATCGCGTAGGCGACGAGCGGTGCCGGGGCGAGCGATGCGGCCGTTCCGGTGATCAGCGCAAGGACCATCCCCACCGTGCGCAGGCGGTATGGAGCGAGCAGTGCGGCGAGGCCGCGTAGCCGTCGGCCGCGACCGCTCGTGCCTCGCAGCCGTCGCATGACCTCGCTCGTGCGCGATGGCGTGCTCATCGCTGGACCACCTTCGGGCGCTGGCGGCCTCGCTTGACGGCGACGCCGCTGGCCTGGCTCTGCTCGATCATCTCGCGGTAGAGCTCCGAGATCTCGAGCAGTTCGTCGTGCGTTCCCTGCGCGGCGATCTCGCCGTGCTCGAGGATCACCACCGCGTCGGCAAGGGCGATTGTCGAGAGCCGGTGGGCGATGATGAACGTCGTGCGCCCGGCCATCACCTCGGCGAGTGCCAGCTTGATCTCGCGCTCGGTGGTCGCGTCGACCGACGATGTCGCGTCGTCGAGGATCAGGATCCGCGGGTCGGCGAGGATCGCGCGCGCAATCGCGAGGCGCTGGCGCTGGCCGCCGGACAGCGTCAACCCGCGTTCCCCGATCAGCGTGTCGTAGCCCTGCGGCAGCAGGGCGATGAACCCGTCTGCCTGTGCCCGCCGCGCGGCGTCCTCGACCTCCGCCCTCGTAGCATCGGCGCGTGCGTAGGCGATGTTGGCGTGCACCGTCGTCGAGAAGAGAAACGGATCGTCGCCGGTGATTGCGATCGCGCGTCGTAGCGACCCGATCTCAACGTCACGCAGGTCGGCGCCGTCGATCATCACGCGCCCCGCCGTAGGGTCGTAGAGGCGGGCGACGAGTGCGGCGAGCGTCGTCTTGCCCGAGCCGGTCGCTCCGAGCAGCGCCACCGTTCGGCCCGCTGGCAGGTCGAGGTCGATCTCGTGCAGTGCGTCGGCGTTCGCGCCGCCGTAGCGCATCGAGACGCCTTCGAAACGGACGTGGCCGTTGCCGGCGGGCAGCGGGGGCGCGTCAGGCGGAGAGGTGAGGAGCGGCGCGCGGTCGAGCACCTGGAAGATCCTCGACCCCGACGCCGTCGCGCGCTGGGCCATCGTCAGTGTCACGCCAAGCGTCTGCATCGGGCTGAGGAGCATCAGCAGATAGAGGTAGAACGCGGTGAAGTCGCCGATGTTCAGCTCGTGGTGGATGACCGCGTGACCACCAACGAGCAGCACGGCCGCGAGGCCGAGCTGCGGCAGGAAGCCGATCACCGGGTTGTAGCGCGTCTGCAGCCGCGCCTCGATCATCGACTGCTCGAACACCCGCGTCACGCTGCGCTCGAATCGCGCGCGCTGGTGGGATTCGCGCGCGAACGCCTTGACGACACGAACGCCGGCGATGTTCTCCTGGACGTCCGCGGTCAGCTCGGCGATGCGTTGCTGCACCTCCTCGAGCGCCGGCCGTGCGAGACGGCTGTAGCGGTAGGTCGCATAGACCACGAACGGCACCGGCAGCAGCGCGATCGCCGCGAGCTCCGGCTGAAGCACGAACATCGCGACTGCCGCGAGGGCGATCGTCAACCCCGATTGGACCATGAAGATCAGGCCGTAGCCGAGGAAGAAGCGCACCGACTGCAGATCGACGGTCACGCGCGACATCAGCTGCCCGGTCTGCTGGCGGTCGAAGAACGCCAACTCGAGCGCCTGCAGCTGCGCGAAGAGGCGGTTGCGCAGGTCGTACTCGACGCCGAGCGACACGCGTCCGGCGATCAGCCGCCGGCTCGCCGTGAGTCCGAAGCGGATCACGCCTGCACCCGCGATCGCCAGCGCGTAGGCGAGAAGCTCCCCGCGGTGGTGACGATCATGGATCGTGTTCACAGCGGCGCCGGCGAGCTCGGGAATCGCCACGGTTCCGAGCATTGCTAGCGCCGCCAGCGTGAACGACGCGATGACGCCCCGGCGGTACGGGCGCAGGAACGTGAGCAGTCGTCCGAACGTACGCACTTCAGAAAGTATAGTTTTGCCGTGGTTCGAGCTGGCGAGGCTGGGCTCAGGAGTCCCCGCGCAGGTCTTTGCGGGCGCTGCGCCTTTCAGCGGCTCGTGCCCAACACGCGCGGCTCGACCTTCTCCCTCTGCGAGCGCTCGAAGCTCGAGCCCGACGGCTACCCGCGATATCCGCCGCTCCCCGTGACCAGCTGCCGCGGCTTCACCGAGCGCTCCGTCTGAGCTACCGCCGCCGCCGGGGGTATAACGCTCGCGCGTGAGCGAACGCGAGCCGGAAGGCGTGCAGCAGGTATTGCTGAAGTCCATCAGCCCGGTTGCCGAGACCGCGCACGTGTCGCTACGACTGCGCGTCGGCCGGGTTCGCTCCGCCTGGCAGCCGATCCTCCAGTCCGGCATCGCAGCTGGCCTCGCCTGGTTTCTTGCGCGGCTGATCGTCGGCGCACCCGATCCATTCTTCGCTCCGGCGGCCGCGGTGCTCTCAATCGGGCTCGCGCGCGGCCAGCCCTTGCGCCGTTCAGCCGAGGTTGCGGTGGGGGTCGCGATCGGGATCGGCGTCGCGTTCCTGCTCCGCTCGGCGATCGGTCTCGGCTCAGTCCAGATCGGCGGGATCGTCGCCCTGACGATCGTCGCCGCACTGCTGGTCGACGCGAGCGTCGTCCTCGTCAACCAGGCAGCCATCTCCGCCGTGCTCGTGATGACGCTCCCGACCGCGGGCTTGAGTAACGGTCCCGACCGCTTCTTCGACGCGCTGGTCGGGGGGGCGGTCGCGCTGGTGGTCAGCCAGGCCGTGTTCGTACGTGACCCGACGAGCAGCGTCTCGACGGCCGTCGGCCGAACGCTCGCCGAGCTCAGCCTGGCCCTGCGCGAGGCCGCACGGGCGCTCGAGACCGGTTCACTCGATCTTGCTTACGAGGCGCTCGCTCGCTTGCGCGCGCTCGATCCGAGCGTCGCGGCGCTGTTCGAGGCGCTTGCGATGGCCCAGGAGGCTGCATTTCTCTCGCCGGCTCGCCGCCGCGTGCGCGGCCAGATCGAGCCGTACGGTGACGCGGCGCGACACGTCGACTACGCCGTGCGCAATGCGCGCGTGCTGCTGCGCGCCGTCGCTACGGTGCTCCGCACGCATGTCGCGGTTGCACCGGAGCTTCCCGTGGCACTTGCGACGCTCGCCGAGTGTGCGGACACCCTGACCGCCCAGCTGATCGCCTCGACGGACCCGGAGGCGACGCGCTCGCTCGCGATCCTGGCGAGCGAGCAGGCGACGGGTGTTCTGGCGCTGCACCACGATCTGCGAACGAGCGTGATGATCGGTCAGGTCCGGGCGATTGCCGTGGATCTGCTGCGCGCCAGCGGACTCGACGCCGAGCGCGCCCGCGAGTCGCTCCCGCTCGCTCCGTCGGAGGAGATGTAGCGGCCGTTGGCGCCGCAAGTCGGCGCGGCACATGCGCCGTCGCTCAGAGGCTTCGAATGTGTTCAATCGCGACACTCGCGGCCGCGTGGCCGCTGCGTGCCGCGCCCTCGAGCGTCGCCGGCCAGTCGGTGGCGGTCCAGGCTCCGGCGAGCGCGAATCCCGGAACAGACGTCCCGGCGCTCGGGCGCAGGGCGCGTGTGCCGGGGGCCGCCCGAAATGTCGCCGCGTGCTCGCGCGTCACCGCGAAGTTCAGAACCTCGGCATTGCCGGCCCGCGGCAACAGCTCGGCCAGCGCCGGCAGGTAGCGTGCGCGAAGCT
>JBEKBL010000065.1:0-8847 GCA_050015415.1 Solirubrobacteraceae bacterium | reverse complement strand
TTTGCCGAGGCCTGTCTGTGGGTCCTCTCCGGAAATGAGTGGGCCGAGCGCTTCTACCGGCTTGACGGTTGGTCCCCCGACGGGCTGAGACGCCCAGCCAAGGTCGCTGGCTACAGCGTCGAGGACATTCGCTACCGCCGTTTGCTGCCGTAAAGCGGCGCGGCTAGGTTTGTGCGCGCGCCGCTGCGTCAGCCGGGCGCTACGACCCACAGCCGGGGCGCGAGCGTCACGACGACGTCCGGTGGCAGCGCCGCGACGGTGTCCGCGTGCTCCCGCTCCATCTCGATCGAGAGCTCGCGCCACGCCTGCGCGACCGGAGCGACACGCGCGGTTGGGCCCCAACCGACCGCTGCACGCAGTTCATCGGCACGGTTCCGCACGTCCTCGCGCGTCAGCTCTCCAAAGGGCCGGTTCGCGCTGCGGATATAGACCGTCTGCTCGAGCAGATAATCGAGCTGCGACTCAGCGCTCATATGGCCATCCGGTGTGCGGCGACCGCAGCTTGGCCATATGAGATTCCGCCGTCGCCGGCAGGGAGCAGCTCGGGCATGAGGACTCGCAGGCCGGCCGTGGCGAGGCCGGCGACGGCGGCCTCCGCAAGCCGCTTGTTCTGGAAGACGCCGCCCGAGAGCACGACGACGTCAGTCTGACGCTTCGATGCGGCAGCTACACATGCGTCGACCGTGGCGTGCGCGAGAGCTGCGTGGAAGCGCGCGGCGATCACGCCGACAGCGGTTCCGCCGGCGGCGTCCGCGCTCACCGCGCGAATCGTCTCGCGCGGATCGATCACCAACTGCCCGTTCTCCTCGTTGACGTCGATCGGGTAGCTGCCTCGCTCGTGCGGGTCGCATGCGGCTTCGAGTTCAATCGCCGCCTGGCCCTCGTAGCTGATCTCAGTTCGCAGCCCGCTGAGCGCCGCGACCGCATCGAACAGACGCCCGACGCTGGTGGTTGCGGGCGCGGCAACGCCGCTCTGCACGAGCTGGCGCACCTGGCTCCAGCGGGACCGCTCGACCCGCTCGGCGAGCGCAACGGGAACGTCCTCGTCGCCGTCGCCTGCCAGCGACAACCAGGCGCACGCCATCCGCCATGGCTGGCGAACTGCCTGCGAACCGCCGGGCAGGCGGGCCGCGAGGAGCGCACCGACGCGATGGACGTCCGTGATGTCGCCATAAAGCAGCTCGCCGCCCCACAGCGTGCCATCGCTGCCCAGGCCCGTGCCGTCGAAGATCGCGCCGACGGCCGGTCCTGTCTCGCCATGCTCGGCGAGACAGGCAGCCAGGTGCGCATGGTGGTGCTGAACGCCGATGAGCTCGACGCCGTCGCGCTCGAGCGCGTACTTGGTCGAGAGATACTCGGGGTGGAGGTCGTGGGCGACGACGGTCGGAGCGACGGCGAAGAGGCGCTCGAAGTGCTCGATCCCAGCCGTGAACGAGCTCAGCGTCTCGTAGTTCTCGAGGTCACCGACGTGATGGGAAACCCAAGCACGCTCGCCCTTGGCAACGCAGAACGTGTTGTTCAGCTCGGCGCCGCACGCGAGCAGCGGCCGCGGAGTTCCGCCAGGGAGGGGGAGGCTCGCCGGGACGTAACCGCGCGAGCGTCGCAGCGTCGCCGTGCGCCGGCTCCCGGGCGCTGACAGCACCCGCAGCACCGAATCGTCGGTGCGGGTCTCGATCGGCCGATCTCCGACCAGGAACAGATCGACGACGTCACCCAGTCGCTCGAGCGCGTCCTCGTCGCGGTAGGCGATCGGTTCGTCGGAGCGGTTCCCGCTCGTCAGCACGATCGGCGTCGCGAGGTCGGCGAGCAGGAGATGGTGCAGCGGCGAGTACGGCAGCATCACGCCGAGCTCGCGCGATCGCGGCGCCACGGCGCCGGCCACGGCTGCGGCCCGCCGCCGCGGGGCGAGAACGATCGGTCGGCTCGGACTGACAAGCAGCTCGTGCTCCTCGGCGCCAAGCGAAACGAGCTGGTGGGCGGCTGCCAGATCGCCCGCCATCAGCGCGAACGGCTTGTCTGCGCGGTGCTTGCGTGCACGAAGCTTCGCGACGGCATGCTCATCGTCGGCTCGGCAGGCGATGTGATAGCCGCCGATCCCCTTGATCGCGACGATCCGCCCGGCCCACAGTGAAACCGCGGCGGCGGCCAGTGGGTCGGCGGTCGCGACGGCCGCTCCGTCCGGCCTGATCAGTCGCAGCGACGGACCGCAGTCAGGACAGGCGTTGGGCTGTGCGTGAAAGCGCCTGTCTCCCGGGTCCTCGTACTCCGCGCGGCAGCGTGGACACATCACAAAGCTCGCCATCGTGGTCCGCGGACGGTCGTATGGAACGCCCCGGACGATCGTGAAGCGCGGTCCGCAGTTCGTACAGTTGATGAACGGGTAGCGAAAGCGGCGATCGCGCGGATCGAAGAGCTCCGCCAGGCACTCTGTGCAGGTCCCGCTGTCGGGCGCCACCGCAGCCTTGGCCGTGCCGGCCGGCGGGCTGGCGAGGATCGTGAACCCCGCTTCGCCCGTCGGGCGGCGGTCCTCGGTAGCGATGCGCTCGACCAGCGCGAGCGGCGGCGCCTGTGACTCCAGCCGCGCGAGAAACGCGTCAACCGCATCGGTATTGCCCTCGACCTCGAGCAGCACCCCGGCGGCGTCGTTCAGCACGAAGCCGCTCAGCTCGAGCTCGCCGGCGAGCCGGTAGACGTAGGGGCGGAACCCGACCCCCTGCACGGTCCCTTCGACCCGCGCCTTGATCCGTCTTCGCATCGCCGGCGGAGCGTTTGCGCTCATCCGACCAACTCCCGCAGGGCATGGTAGGCGCTCGCCTGTGCCTCCTGGATTCGTGGGATGTGCTCCGAGCGCGTGATGACGACGTGGTCGGCCAGCTGCTCGCTCGCGATGCGACCGCCGTCATATCCGACCATCGCGATCGTCAGCAGGCCCCTGCGCCGCGCCTCCGCGAGCGCTTCGATGACGTTTCGCGAGTCGCCGGAGGTCGACAGGGCTAGGAGGGCGTCCCCGGGGAGTCCGGTGGCAATCACCTGGCGAGAGAAGATCGCGTCCGTGCCGATGTCGTTCGCGATCGCCGTGATGATCGCGCTGTCCTCGGTTAGGTCGATCGCCGGCCGGGCGCGCCGCCCACCGTCCGCTGAGCGGAAATCGGCGACGGCATCCATCGCGTCCGTCGCCGAGCCGCCGTTTCCGAGTGCGAGCAGCTTGGCACCGTGCGCGAAGCTCGCGCGGAGCGCTTGGGCAGCGAGGATCAGCACGGCGCGATTCTCGCTCAGCGTCTGGGCGCGAAGCGCTCCGATCTCCGCTGCCTTGAGCAGCGCCGAGCGGCGAACGTCCGCTACGACCGGCTCGAGCTGGTCCTCGCCCTCGCCCAGGAACGGGTAGAGAAAGCTCGATGCACCAGCGTCGTGGGTCGCTCGGGCGTGGCGTCCAGCCAGCAGGCCGCGATGGTCGAAGAACACGTGGACGAGTTCCCACAGGACGTGGTACAGCGTCTCGACGAGTTCCTGGCACACGTAGCTGTCCTCGCTCGGCGGCAGGAACTCGTACTCGGCGCCGCACGCTGCGAACGCGATCGTCAGAGCGCCGCTCGCGCGCAGGCGCTCGATTGCTCGAGCCGCTTCGTCGCCGTCTTCGTCAGCGCCGAAAGCGATGGCGATGTCCTCGCCACGGGCAAGCAGCTCGACCTGCGCTGCGATATCCCCCGCCTCGCCGGCGATGGCGATCGCAGGCAACGCGCGCTTGCCGACGATCACCGGATGCACGAACTCGACGGCAACGTGGCGCGCGTCGGATCGGGCTGCCGGCGAGTATCCAAATGCCACGAGGCGTCCGCCGCGCGCAAAGCGCTCCGCCATCAGATGGCAGAGCCGCGCGAGGCGCTCCGCCTCACGCGTGAAGAAACGCTCGTTGGCAGCGGTTCGCTCGCTCAGCAGCGCGTCGAGGCGCTCACTCGAGCCCACGAGGAGCGCCGCCTGGCTCACGCCATCGCCTCCTGGCGGGCCGTGATCGCCGCCAGCCAGTCGCGCCAGGCGTCAACGCCCTCGCCGGTGCGTGCGCTGAGAGTGACGCGCTCGACGTCCGGATGCACCTGGTCGATGTTGTAGAGCAGTAGCTCGAGATCGAAGTCGAGGTGTGGCAGGAGATCGATCTTGTTGATCAGCACGAGCTCACAGGTGCGGAACATGAGCGGGTACTTGAGCGGCTTGTCCTCTCCTTCGGTGACTGAGCAGACCATCACGCGCGCGTCCTCGCCGATCTTGAACTCCGCCGGGCAGACCAGGTTGCCGACGTTCTCGACGATCAGCAGGTCGACTTCGTCGAGGGCAAGCTCGGGCAGCGCGGAGCGCACCATGTTCGCGTCGAGGTGGCATTCACCGCCGAAGCACGGATCGGTATTGATCTGGGTGACCGGTACGTGCAGGCTGGCGAGGCGGTCGGCGTCGAGCGAGCCCTGCACGTCGCCTTCGAGCACCGCGACCCGCACGCCCGCGAGCTCGCCGAGCACGCGCTCGAGCAGCGTCGTCTTGCCGGCTCCCGGAGCGCTCATGAGATTGACGACCGTGACACCCGCGCGGTCGAAGTCGGCGCGGTTGGCGGCGGCGATCGTGTTGTTGGCGTCGAGAGCCTCCTCGACCACCTTCACCCGGGTGCGATGCATGCGGCCTCCTCGACCTCGATTGATTCGACCAGAAACTCATTGCCGGTGGCGACGACGACGTCGCCACTCCCGCAGGTGGGGCAGCGAAACGCGGGAACGTCGATATCCCACTCGCGCTCGCAGGGCTGGCAGCGCAGGCGCGCCTCGACGACCTCCTGCTCAAGCCGTGCCCCCTCGCAGAGCGTGCCCCGGGCGACGAACTCGAAGTAGAACTCGAGCGTCTCAGGAACAACCTGACGCAGCCGACCGACGCGCAGACTGACGACGCTCACACGCCGCCCGTCGGCGTGCCTGACGGCGGTGTTGATGATCGCGCTGCTGAGCGACAGCTCGTGCACTGCTAGTCGAGGCTCTCGTATGCGGCGTCGGTGAGTAGCTCATCGACGGTCTCGGCCACGAGATCGATCGCCCGCTCAACTGCGTCCTGAACCTGCTCGGTGAGCCCCCAGCCAAGCTCTTCGACGTCGGCTGGTTCGCACGCCACCACCACTACCTTGCCCGGCCAGGCGCCGGCCGCTTTGATGAAGCGCAGCATCTCCTGCGGGTCCATGCCGTGCGGGTTGATCACCGCGCCGTCGTCGATCTGCCCGTCGACCGACGCCTCGTCGGCCTCCATCACGTAAAGCGTGCCCGGCTCGCCGCCCTGGCGGCTGACGTCGAGGATCACCAGCGCGTCGTAGCCGCGCATCACCTCGTAGGCCAGGTCGAGACCGCCCGTGCCGGCGTCCATCACCGCGACGCCCGCGGGCATCGTGCGCTGCTCGAGGCGGCGTGCGACCTCGCCGCCGAAGCCGTCGTCGCGCAGCCAAGCGTTGCCCACTCCGGCAACGAGGATCCGCTTCGTCTGCGTGCTGCTCATGGCTCGATCACCTCCACCTCGGGGGGGAAAAAGAACAGGAAACGGCCGGTCTCGCGCATCAGGTCCTGTCCCGGGTCGTCATCGATCGTCACGCCGAGATGCGTCTTCCCGTCGTAGTCGGTGAAGATTCGCTCGATCGTCGCGGTCCGTCCATCGAGCATGCGCGCCTGCAGGTCGGCATCGGCCGGCGGGCGGATCAGCACCTTGTGTCCGCGCCTGAAGGCGACCCCGTCGACGTCGGCGAACTCCTCGCCGGCGCGCGGATCGGCGAGTCCGGGCGGTTCGCTCGGCGGCTCGTTCGTCTGCGGATCGCGAAGCGTCACGCGCCCGTGGAGCGCGATGATGTCCGCCGGCGTGCTTGCGGCTGCGCGCGCGATCATCGCCCGGACGGTTTCATCCTGCTCCTCGATCTCCGCGCGCTCGCCGTCACTGAGCGCGTGGACGTGCAGCAGCAGGGCCTCCTCGATCTCAGTCGAGTCGAACAGAGCACCGAGGCTCTCGGGCGCTATCTGAGGATGATCCGGCAACACGATCGTCGCGCCGATCACTGCATCGTCGGCGGCGGTCGCGAGCACCGGGAACGTGTTGCGGCTCTCGCACGGGCGCTCGAGCGGCGAGATGAAACGTCCGCCCGTGACCTCGAGGATCGGGTGTGTCGAGAGCAGCGCACGGCGCAGGGCGCCGGCGCGGTCCAGTCCGCTGCTTACGAGCGTCCGGTTCTCGACCCGCAGCGCGACCTCGTAGCAGCCATCGCCGAGCGGTTCGGCGCACAGCCTGAGCGCGACCTTCAACGCAGGCGTGCCGATTCGCGTCGTCTTCTCGGCGCCGGCACCACCCAGCGCACCGACCATCGCACCGGACAGCGCTACGCGCTGCTCCTGCGCCCGATGGCGCTCGCCGTCGGCCGCGAGGAAGCGCACCTCGGCGCGCAGCACCGCGTCTGGTGGCGCCTCGAGCACGCAGCGCAACTCGAGATCGTCGAACGTGCTTGAAAGCTCCCCCGCGTAGACCGGCGGGTAGACGATGCCGAACGGGGTCGGCGTCGAGTTCTTGGTCGCTCCAGGCGTGTAGGGGTAGAGCGCATAGCCTTCGAAGAGAAGCGATTCGACGAGCTGCTTGAGAGCCGTGTCGCGCTCAAGCACCGCGAGCCTCGGCGAGCAGCTCCTGGATGCAGGCGTCGAGAGTCGGAAGCGCGCGCTCAAGCTTCTCGCGCTGCAGGCCCTCGAGCGTCTGCGAGCGCAACGCGACCCAGCCGGTGTTCGGGTAGTAGTGCTCGACGGTCTCGCGCCAGACCGACACGGGCATCCGAAAGTCGATCGACTTCGTCCACGGCACGAGCACCATCTGCAGTCCGCCGTCCGCGCCCGGGTAGTAGATCATGCCGTTGAAGTGGAGTGCGAGCGGTGCTTCCCCGTCCGGCAGCGAATGCAGGTACTTGGCGGCGGCGAGCTCGAGGTCGTAGTGGCATGAGATCGGCACCATCACCGTCGTCGAGCCGGTAAACGCAGGCACGACGACGTCAAGCGCCGACCAGACCAGGCTGCGCGTGGTCACCGCCCAGCGTTCGGGGGCGCCAAACAGCTCCACCAGCCGCTCGTGCGTCTCCGGGTCGTAGCTTCGCCGAGCCGGCTCGATCATCAGGTTGATCGTCAGCGCCACCATGTACACCGGCCGGCCGGTCTGTTCGGCGATCTGCAGGTCGAGTGCGAGCATCGGCGCAGCGGCGTAGCGGACCGGGCGCGCACCGAGCACGGCGAAATCGAGGTCCGGCGCATCGGCCGATTCCCCCGGGGCCTCCGTGATCGGCACGGCACTCATGCCGCCACCGCCTCGGCCCGAAGCTGCTCGAAGAACTCTGCGACCGCCTCCTGCACGCGCGGGCCACCGGAGATCCCTTCCCAGCTTGCCTTGATCGCGCCGGTCAGCGCGTAGCAGCGGTCGATCGGAGCTATCGCGTAGGCCGGCGGGTCGGCCATGCGGTTGACCACCAAACCCTCGATATCGGTCTCGAGGCCGCGCAAAACCGGGTTCAGTGTGCACATCCGATTCCAGGACTCGAAATGCAGCTCACTCTCGGTGGCGCCGCCGGGGCTCGGGTACATGGCTACGACGCAGCCGGTGATCGTCGAGTGCATGAAGAAGGCCAGGCCGATCGGGATCTGGAAGCTCGCCCAGAGATCCTCGGGCAGCTCGAGGCCGGTGAGCCAGACGAGCCGGGATCCGGTCGGCCGATAGTCGCCCTCGCCCGAGCGCATCGCCCAGCAGGCCTCGCAGGAGCACACGATGCGCCGCTCACCCAGGTGCAGGAGGTGGCGATGATCGCTAGGGATCTGAAGGCCGCAGAGATCGCAGACCTCTGCGGGGTTTGCGGCCTGCGCCGGATTGCCGAGCACGCCGGCCGTGGTCGCGGTCCCGCCACCCGCGCGAGCACGGCCACGCAGGCCGGACACGAGCTCCACCCGCCGTCTAGCCTCGAGCGCGTCGGCCAAGAGCTGGCGGCCGTTACCGCCGCCGGCGCCGTTGGCATTCATTGCGCGAGCGCCACCTTGACTCGCCCCTGCTCGCGTAGCAGCGGCACCGGCTCGAGCTGGATGCGCTCGTTGTCCATCGAGCGACCGGCGCGAGGCAGGAAGAACGTCCGCTCGCACTGCGGGCAGGCGAGCGCCCCGGCGAGCAGCAGGCCGTCGTGGAGTGGCGCCCCGCAGGCCGCGCAGCTGTCGTGGTAGGCGAGCAACGTCCCGTCGACGTTTGCGATCAGTAGCTGGGTGCCGGCCACTCGCTCGGCGATCATCGAGCCGGTCGCCAGCTCGCCGACCGAGGCGAGCTCGAACCAGGCTGGCGGTGCCGGCGGCTGGGACATCGCGATCGGTAACTCCATTCCGCTCGCCGGGCCACCGCCGTTTGCCATCGGCAGGCTTCCCGGGGCCGCCGCTGGCTCGACCCCCTCGACCTCGAGAGCCTCGAGATCCGGGGCAGCCTCCTCGAGTGCCTGTTTGATTGCGAGCTCCAACGTCACCGCCGAGGACGAGCAGTCCGAGCAGCTCCCCTGCAGTCGGATCCGCGCGACGCCGTCCTCGAGCGAGAGCAGCTCGACGTTACCGCCATGGGACTCCATGTATGGACGCACCTGCTCCAGTGCGCCCTGCACCCTGTCGGCGAGTGGCACGGGATGCAGGTTGTGGATCAGGAGCAGCATCCCGACCAACTCGTCCGCGGGGAGCTCGGCAGCGATCTGCTCGCCGATCTCCCCGCGGTCGAGCAGCAGACGCACGATGCGCTCGAGCCCGGCGCCGTAGAGCTGCACAACGGCCGACACCAGGTCGTCGG
>JBEKBL010000064.1:0-8922 GCA_050015415.1 Solirubrobacteraceae bacterium | reverse complement strand
GTACCCACTCCCACATCGCAGCCAGCGCAGCGGCGGTGTTGAAGTCCTCGGCGAGGCTCGCGAAGAAGCGCTCGCTCAACGGTGCGAACTCGGCCGGCGAGGGACCGTCGACGAGCCGGCGTCCGACCTCGCGCAGGCGAGCGACGCCAGCGCGCGCCTGCGCGAGCGGTTCGTCGGAGAAGTCGATCGGCTGGCGGTAGTGGGCCCCGCAGAAGTAGAGGACCACGGCATCGCGGCCCCAGCGATCGATCACCTCGTGCAAAGGCGCGATGTTGCCGATCGACTTCGACATCTTCTCGGTTCCAAGCTCGAGCATCCCGTTGTGAACCCAGAAGCGGGCGAGCTCCGTGCCGCGAGCGCAGCGTGTTTGCGCGGCTTCGTTCTCGTGATGGGGAAACAACAGATCGAGGCCGCCACCATGGATGTCGAAACCGGTGCCAAGCAGTGCCTCGGCCATCGCCGAGCACTCGATATGCCAGCCGGGTCGCCCGCGGCCCCACGGTGCCTCCCAGGCGCTGTCCTCCCCCGGTTTCGCCGTCTTCCACAGTGCGAAGTCGAGCTGGTCCTCCTTGAGCGCGGCGCCCTCCACGCCCTCGCCCTGATCCATCTGGTCGACCGCGCGCCGCGACAGCGCCCCGTAGCGCGCGTCGCTGCGCACGCGGAAGTAGACATCCCCCGAAGCCTCGTAGGCGTTCCCGCTGGTGATCAGCGCGGCGATGTAGTCGACGATCGCCTCGATCGATTGGCTTGCGAGCGGTTCGTGGTCGGGCCGTCCGAGGCCGAGCCGATCAGTGTCGGCGATGTAGAACGACGTCATCTCGGCGGCGAGCTCGACGCTCGACCGCCCGGCGGCGTCTGCGGCCGCATAGATCTTGTCGTTGACGTCGGTGACGTTGACGACGAGCGTGACGTCGAGGCCGCGGCGCTCGAAAAAGCGCTTCAGCAGGCTGAAGACGACGAACGGCCGGGCATTGCCGATGTGGATGCGGCCGTAGACGGTTGGGCCACAGGCGTAGATCCCGACGCGTCCCGTGTCCCGAGGCTCGAACCGGCGAACGTCACGCGCGAGCGTGTCGTAGAGACGTAGCTCAGCCATTGGCGCGTTGCGCCAGCGTCGCTACCGCGAGAGCGGCGACTCCCTCGCCTCGGCCGACGAATCCGATGCCCTCACCGGTCGTCGCCTTGATGTTCACGTTCGCCGCAGGCACGCCGAGGGCGTCGGCGAGCCGGTCGCGGATCGCTTCGCGCGCCTCGGCGAGCTTTGGCCGCTCCATCACGACGGTCGCGTCGACGTGCACGATCTCGAAACCGGCCGCTCGCACGCTCGCCAGAGCGTTGCTCAGCAGAACCAGCGAGTCGGCGTTGCGGTAGCGCTCGTCGCTGTCGGGAAAATGCTGGCCGATATCGCCGAGACCTGCGGCCCCCAGCAGGGCATCGGTGATCGCGTGGCTGAGGACGTCCGCGTCCGAGTGCCCTTCGAGGCCGCGCTCCGCGTCCAGCTCGACTCCGCCGAGGACCAAACGCCGGCCCTCGACGAGACGGTGCGAGTCGTAGCCGATGCCGCTGCGCGTGCTCAAGCGAGCGCGCCGATCCGCTCGAGCCGGCGGGTGCGCCGCTCGAATACCGCAAGCTCGCTGACGCCAAGCGAGTCGAGAAGCTCGATCGCGGCGTCGTAGCGGAAGCCGACATCCTCCGGGACGTGGGCGTCGCTCGAGAGCGCGATCGGCGCGTTGGCCTCGAGACAGTCCGCGAGAAAGGCCGACGCGGGGTAGATCTCAGAGGCCGGTTTGCGCAGGCCGGCCGTCGACACCTCGACGGCGACGCCCGACGCGGCGATCGCAGCAATCGCCGGCTCGTAGTAGCGGCGCAGGTCGCCCGGCGGCAACGGCCGCATGCCGCCCCACACCTTGACCAGATCAGGATGGGCGATGATGTCGAACATGCCGCTCGCGGCGGCCTCTGCCAGCGTCTCGAAGTACCGCCGCCAGACCTCCTCGGGCGATCGCGCGCTCTCCCAGACGTCGTAGGCGGCGTCGTCGACGGCAAGGTCGCCGAGGAAATGAACCGAGCCGACGACGTAGTCGAGCTCCAGGCGGTCGATCAGGTTCTGCGTGCGATCCTCGCGACCGGGAACGAAGTCGACCTCGAGCCCAAGGCGGAGGTCCGTCCGTTCGCGCACGAACTCGCAGTAGTCGTCGATGTCATCGACTGCGTAATGCCGCCAGAACGGGTGGTCCCAGATCGCGAGCGCCTGCCGAAAGCGGTGGATGTGCTCTGAAACGCCGAGCTCGCTGATCCCTGCGGCATCCGCCGCAGCGCGATAGCGCTCCGCGTTCTCCTGCGTGAAGTACTCCGCGGCGGTGCAGGCGCTGTCATCGCGGCGGAGATGGACGTGGTAATCGGTGAGCACGCGCCGATTCAATCAACTCGCCGGCTGAGCAGTAGCTCGGCGAGGTTCAGATCGAGCGGCGTCGTCACCTTGAGGTTCTCTGCCGGCGCGGGAACGACACGGACCGTCCCGCCGGAGCGCTCGACGAGCACGGCTTCGTCGGTCGCGTGCGCGATCTCCTCGGACGGCGAATGACTTAGCGCTTGTCGGAGCGCGGCGCGCGTGAAGACCTGCGGTGTCTGGACTCTCCAGAGGCGGCTGCGGTCGAGGGTGCGGAGGACCAGATGGTCGGCGTCGCACTCCTTCGTGGTGTCCGTGACCGGTGATGCGGCGATGGCACAGTCGACGCCGTCAAGCCCAGCGAGCACCTCCTCGATCAGAGCAGCCGTGACGAGCGGTCGCGCGGCGTCGTGGATGAGCACCGGGTCGAGATCGCTCCGAGCCGCAGCGAGCGCAGCCTGAACCGAGTCGTTGCGAGTCACTCCCCCGGTCACGCCGATACAGCCGGCCGGTACCGCCGCCCCGGCCGGCAACGCCAGAACAATCTGCTCGATCAGGGGACTCGCGCGGAGCGCGGCAATGCTCCATTCCACCATCGCTCTGCCGTTCAGCTGGACGAACGCCTTGGGCCCGTGCGACCCCAGGCGTTCGCCCCGGCCGGCAGCCACGACGAGCGCGACTGCCATCCTCAAACCGCTACCGGTGACTCGCCAGAGTCCCGGCGTCGCTCGAGCGCGACAGCAGCTCGTCGAGGTAGGCCTCAGCCTCCTCTTCGCTCTTGTCGAGCGCGTACATCAGCTCGGAGGCAAGGATCTTCTTGGCCCGCGTGTACATCTGCTTCTCGCCGCTTGAAAGGCCCTTCTCGTTCTCGCGCAGCGCGAGGTTGCGGACCACTTCGGACAGCTCATAGATGTCGCCTGTCTTGATCTTGTCGCGGTTGTGCTTGAAGCGTCGGTTCCAGTTCTTCGGCATGTCCGAGACATCGTCGCGAAGCACGTCGAGCACCTTCTGAACCGTCTCCTCGTCGATCACGCGGCGCAGTCCCGCGATCGCTGCGTTCTCGGTCGGCACCATCACGGTCATGTCGTTGTGGAGGATCTTGATCGTGAGGTATTCCCGCTTCTCACCGAAGATCTCCTTCATCTCCTTCGCGCAAACCTTGCCGGCGCCATGGTGCGGGTAGACGACGTTGTCGCCGAGCTCGAACTCGATGTACTCGACCTCGATCTCGACCTCGACATCACCGTCGCCGTCGATGTCGGCGTCGTCTTCAGCGTCGATCTCGGCATCAATGTCGAGATCGACTTCGGCCTCCGGATCGAACTCGTCCTCGAGCAGGTCTGGTGCAGCTGTGCCGGAAATGGTGTCCTCCTTGATTGCGCGGCCGCTCACAGCGGCGGCACGTCACGTTTGCAAGTAGCGGTCCACGAGATTGATCTCCTGCAACCGGCGAAGGCCCTCGCGGATGTCCTTCGCGCGGATCTCCCCAACGCCCTCCACGCTTTCGAGCTCGGTATCGCTCGCAGCCAACAACTCGTCGAGGCTGCCAAAGGCCTGCACGATGCTCGCAACGACGAGCTTGGGCAGACGCGGAATCCGGCCGAGGATCCTGTAGCCCCGCGGCGTCACCGGATAGTCCAGCGTGTTGAGCTTGCGGCCGTAGCCGAGCAGCTCAGCAAGCTGGCCAAAGTCAAGTAGGTCGTGGTGACCGAGCCGTCCGATCTGCTCGAGCACCGATGCGAACTGCTCATCGGTCCCAGAGGCGATGTGGTCGCGCACGAGCGCGGCCTTCTCAGCCGCCGTGCCGACCATCGTGTCCTCGAGGTGCATCTCGATCAGCCGGCCCTCGTTGCCAAGCTCGACGATGTGTCGTTCGATCTCGACCGCCATGCGAGCTACGAGCTCCGCACGCTGGAGCACGGTCAGCACGTCGTGCAGTGTGCCGCCGCCTTCGAACTCGAGCGCCGTGAGGCGCGTGGAGACTTGGTCGAGGCGCGCGCGGTACTTGTCGAGCGTCGCGAGCGCCTGGTTCGCCTTGGCGAGCACCGCCGGGATGTCCTCGAGCACATACTTGACACCGTCCAGGTAGAGCGAGATCACCTCGCGCCGTTGCGAAATCGCGATCACGAGTGCGTCGGTCTGCTTGGCGACGCGCTCGGCAGTGCGATGACGCGTTCCTGTTTCGAGCGACAGAATCGTCGGATCGGGCATCAACTGGACGTTCGCCATCGCGATCTTGGTCGCATTCGCGTTGAGCGTGATCGCTCCGTCCATCTTCGCCAGCTGGTAGAGCATGCCGGGCGTGTAGTCGATATCGAGCTTGACGCCGCCGGAGTAAAGGAAGGAGAGCTCATCGAGCTCGCCGATGAGCAGCAGCCCGCCGCTCCGTGCATCGACGATGTGATCGATGCCCTCGCGGAGCGCCGTGCCGGGCGCGACCATCTCGAGCGCCTTGACGAGCCTAGGCTCTGTAAGCGGCTCGATATCGCCTACGTCATCGGATCGAGTCGCTGCCATCGCCACCCATTCTAGCGGGATTTAGCTGCCGCTTACTGGTCGAGTTTCCGCCGACTGGACGCCTAACCGCAGATCAGACGCGCGCGGGTAAGCGCTTGGACGTCTCGACGAGCTGCGGTCAATCGCCGGCGACTCGTCGCGGAGCGCCCGGATGGTTCAGCGCAGGGCCGCCGTGTGAGGCCGCTCAGGCGGCCACGCGTGCTCGCTGCCGAACCGCCAATCGCGGCAGCGCAACGGTCAATGCGTCGCGCAGCGTCGCCGCGTCGCGACCTCCGCTTCCGGCCGGCGCAATCACCGTCTCGAGGCCGAACTTGCGCGCCTCAGCGAGGCGTCGCTCCGGGTGACCGACCCAGCGCAGCTCTCCGGTCAAGCCGAGCTCGCCGAACGCGGCCAGGGGCGTGCTGGCGTCCGGCGGTCCGAGCGGCATTCCGCGCGCCGCGCTCGCGACCGCCAGCGCAACGGCAAGATCGGCACCCGGCTCGTCCACACGGACTCCGCCGACGACGTTCACGAACACGTCTGAGCTCGCCAGCGGAACCCCGCCGTGGCGCGTCAGCACGGCAAGCACGAGCGCCAGACGATTGCGGTCAAAGCCGTTGACGACGCGACGTGGCGGCACGAGCTCGGAGGCGGTGACGAGCGCCTGCACCTCGACGAGCAGCGGCCGGGTGCCCTCCATCGCTGCGAGCACGACGCTCCCGGGCGCGCGCGTCGCCGCGTCGACGAAGCGGGCCGAAGCGTCGAGCACCTCGACGAGCCCGTCCTGACGCATCTCGAAGACGCCCGCTTCGTTGGTCGAGCCGAAGCGGTTCTTGATCGCGCGCACTGTGCGGTAGGTCCGCTCGCGCTCGCCCTCGAAGGCAAGAACGCAGTCGACCAGGTGCTCGAGCACGCGCGGACCCGCGAGCGCTCCCTCCTTCGTCACGTGCCCGACGAGCAGAACAGCGATCCGCTCGCGCTTGGCGACGGCGACGATGCGACCGGCGACCTCCCGGACCTGCCCGACTGAGCCCGGTGAGCCGGTCAGCTCGCGCGCGTCGAGCGTCTGCACCGAATCGATCACACAGACCGCCGGACGCTCACGCTCGAGCGTCGCTATCACCGTCTCGAGGTCGGTCTCGGCGATCGCCGGAACGGTCAGCGCTCCGGGGGACAGTCGCGCGGCTCGAAGCCGCACCTGAGCCGTCGATTCTTCGCCCGACACGTAGAGCGTGCGGTGACCCGCGCTCGCGAGGTTTCCCAGCGCCATGTTCGTCAGCGTCGACTTGCCGATCCCAGGGGCGCCACCGATCAGCACGACGGATCCCGGCACGATCCCGCCACCCAGCACGCGATCGAGTTCGCCGATCCCGGTCAGCAGTCGCACCAGCTCTGGCGCGTGGACGTCCGCGAGCGGTATGGGTTTGAGCCCGGCTCCGCCCGCGCGGGCTGGCGAGCGTCCTCCAGATCCGGCGCGTGCCTCCTCGACGAGCGAGTTCCACTCGCCACACCCGGGGCAGCGTCCGTGCCAGCGCGGCTCCTCGTGCCCGCAGGCCGAGCAGGCGTGGACTGTGCCAGAGCGGGCCATCGCCCAAGCCTACGCGCGCGCGGGGACACCACCCATGGGGCGCGCCGTCTCAGGCGGGCGACTGGTGCAACCCGAAGCTCGAGCCCTGGTTGTCGCGGCAGAAGGCGAACGTCCCGGCCGGACCGGGACCCGAATGCTCGGTGAACTCGGCCTCGCCGCCAAGCTCTCGCACGCGCTTCGCGGCCGCCTCGATGTTCTCGACTTTGAAGAACAGATAGGGGCCCGAGCCTTCGTCGCCGCCGTGCAAGCCACCCGGGATGTTCCCGCTGTCGATGTGGAAGCCTTGCCCCGATGGACCGAGCTCCATCTTCCAGCCGAACAGCTCGCCGTAGAACTCGCGCGCCGGAGCCGGATCCTTCACTCCCAGCTCGAAGAACGAAACCTCGCCGGTCATTGGCCCTCCGATCGTCAAAACCAAGCAGCGCGTATGCAAATGCGAGCATGCGGCTACGTCGTCGTGGCGGAGATGATAAATCCTCACTCGCCGGAGAAGCCGGACAGCACGCCAGAGCGAACGAACGGGAGAGCCATGAACGAGTTCGAGATCGTCACGACGATCAACCGACCGCCCGCGGAGGTCTTCGCGGCGCTGCAGAACCTCGAGAAGATCCCGCTGTGGAACTCGACGCTCACCGAGGTACGCAAGACGAGCGACGGCCCGCTCGGCGCCGGCAGCACGGTCGTGTACGTCGGCCGGTTCCTCGGGCGGAGCTATGAGTCACCGTCGGAGTACAGCGAGTTCGAGCAAGACAAGAGCTTCGTCAGCAAGACCACTTCGGGGCCTTTCGACCTCGAGGTGGCGACATCGCTCGAAGCCCTCGACGGCGCAACCAAGCTCACGCTCAAAGCGCGCGGCGAGAGTCGCGGGTTCTTCAAGGTCGCCGAGCCGATCGTCGTGCGGCTCACGAAGCGGGCGTTCGAAAACGCCTACGAAAACCTCAAAACTCTGCTCGAGGAGGATGCGCTCTAACGACGGAAACGGCATGCGCGGCGCGTTCAGACGACATCGCGATGCGCGTGCACCGAACGCGCGTAGCAACAATCATCCAGTCGTCCGGCGCGGCGAAACCGCGCCGACGGCTACTTCTCGTCGCTAGCGGACTCCTCGGAGGCCTCGCCGAGCTCGGCCTCGGCTGTCTCGTCCTCGCTGCCACCGCCACCAACGGCGACCGGCTGCTTGACCTTCTTCGGCTTGACGATCGTCAAGCGGACCTCTGGGTCGTCACCCTCAGGCGCCGGATCGACGACGACCGTCGAGCCGGCAGGGAGCTCGGAGCGCAGCACGAAGTCGGCGAGCGGGTCCTCTATGTAGCGCTGGATCGCGCGGCGCAGTGGGCGCGCGCCCATTGCCGGATCCCAGCCCTTCTCGACAAGCATGTCCTTGGCCTCTTCGGTCAGGTCGAGCTGCAGCTCGCGGTCGGCCATCGAGTGGCGGATCCGCAGGAGCAGCAGCTCGATGATCTGCTTGATCTCCTCGCGTTGAAGCTTGTGGAAGACGATGACGTCGTCGATCCGGTTGAGGAACTCGGGCCGGAAGACCTTCTTCAGCTCACCCATGATGCGGTTCTTCATGTCGTCGTAGCTGATGCCCGTCTCGTCGTCGGAGACCGCAAAGCCGAGCGGCGTGTTGCGCGCGATCTCCTGGGCCCCGATGTTCGAGGTCATGATGACGATCGCGTGGCGGAAGTCGACCGTCCGTCCCTGCGAGTCGGTCAGGCGGCCGTCCTCGAGGATCTGCAGCAGGATGTTGAAGACGTCGGGGTGGGCCTTCTCGATTTCGTCGAGCAGGAGCACGCAATAAGGCTTGCGCCGCACCGCCTCGGTGAGCTGGCCGCCCTCGTCGTAGCCGATGTAGCCTGGGGGCGAGCCGACGAGGCGCGAGACCGCGTGCTTCTCCATGTACTCGGACATGTCGATGCGGGTCATCGCATCCTCATCGCCGAACAGGAACTCGGCGAGCGTGCGGGCGAGCTCGGTCTTGCCGACGCCGGACGGTCCAAGGAAGACGAATGAGCCGGTCGGGCGCTTCGGGTCCTTGAGCCCCGCTCGGGAACGGCGGATCGCCTTCGAGATGACCTCGACCGCCGGGTGCTGGCCGATGACCCGCTTGTGGAGCTCCTCCTCCATGCGCATCAGCTTTGCCGTCTCGGCCTCGGTCAGCTTGAAGACGGGAATGCCGGTCCACATCGAGACGATGTCAGCGATCTCCTCCTCGCCGATCGACGGACGCTCCGCGCCGGTCTCACCGGCCTCCCACTGCTCTTCGAGCTCGCGCTTCTTGTTCGTCAGGCGCCGTTCCTTGTCGCGGAGGTTGGCGGCCTTCTCGAACTCCTGCGCCTCGATCGCCGATTCCTTCTCGCGACGCGTGGTCTCAATCTCGAGTTCGAGCTCGCGATTGGCGGGCGGCGAGGTCATCGACTTGATGCGCATGCGCGAGGCTGCTTCGTCG
>JBEKBL010000063.1:0-8933 GCA_050015415.1 Solirubrobacteraceae bacterium | reverse complement strand
GCGGCCGTGGCCGCACCCACGACCGGCGCATTCACTCCCGCGCCGCTGCGACGTACGCGTGCCTGGATCAGCAGGTAGATCCCCAGCGTGACCAGGAACATCATCAGGAAGTCGCTGTGGTCGGCGCCGAGCCCCCAGACGAGCACAAGCGGGTTCAGGCCGACGAACAGCGCGGCGCCGAGGCGGTGGCGCCCGAGCAGGCCCGCCGACGCCCAGACCAGCCAGACGGTGGCAAGGCTCGTGAGCAGGAGCGCGGCCTTCAGGACCCAGAACGAAGCGGCGATGCCCAGCGGTACGACGGCCATCGAAATCAGCGTCAGCAACGGCCCGTAGGGGCTCTCGAGCCCGTGCCAGTTGCTCAGTGCAAAAACCGGGTCGTTGTGCGGCTCCAGCGCCGGGATCGTCGTGTACGGATTGAGGTGGTAGAGAATCTCCATCCGGCCGTAGTTGAGGTAGTTGAAGATGTCGGTCAGCGGCAGCGGCGGCGAGAGAAAGAAGATGAGCTGCAGCACGACGACGGCGCTCAGCGCAAACGCCGGCCGCACCCGAGGGGCGCAGATCAACACGGCCACGTAGGCGAGGTACATCGTCGCGATGCCCACCGTGAAAACGACCTCCAGCGTTCCCGAGCCCAAGGTGACCCAGCTCGTGAGCGGCGCGAGCGGGCCTGATAGCCACGTCGGGTAGTCGCCCGGCCGCGCCGTCGGGGAGAGGTAGTCCCGCGGAAGTTGCGAGGCCGCGAGCGACACGATGATCAGGCTGATCAGGATCATCGCTGTGAGCGCCGCTGACGACACGGCTGCCGCGGCGCCAGTCTTTACCGCGTCGCCGCGGTCCGAGGCGAGCCGTTGGGCGCTCTGCGAAGGCGCGCTACGACCACTGCCGGCAACCGGCATGCGCTGCGTGCCGGCGCTGGCGTCAGCGAGCACCATCCGCGAGCCGGCAGCCCATGTGTCGCCTTGCATTAGGAAGCTTCGCGCTATCTGGCTGGGCTGGCGCAGGTCAACGTCAGGCGAGGATACCGCCCGACCGCGCTAATTCGCGGGGAGCCGCGGCGACGCGCGGCGGAGCCCGTCACGGGGACGGGCTCCGTAGCGTCGCTCAGCAGTGAGTGGTGCGCCGAGTGCTACAGCGGTACGACGTTGACGGCCTTGGGGCCCTTGTCGCCGGCTTCTGCATCGAAGGACACCTTGGCGCCCTCCTGCAGAGAGCGATAGCCCTCGCCGACGATTCCTGTGTGATGGACGAACAGGTCCTTGTCGCCATCGTCAGGCGTAATGAACCCGAATCCCTTGTCGTCGCTAAACCACTTCACGGTGCCCGTAGGCATTGCGTTCCTCCACTGTCTTGATCGTGCTGCGACGCGGAGGACGCTTTGAAAGCTTCGACTGCGAGCGCTCGCACTACTTGGCCGGATCTTCCGGCCTCTTGCACTGAGTCACGCTAGCAGGTCGCGGACGTTGCAACCCGTCGCGATCGGCTGAGCGCTACGCTTAGATCATGGGTACCAAAGTCGATAAGTCAGAAGAAGAGTGGCGCAAAGCGCTCACTCCCGAGCAGTTTGAGGTTCTGCGCCGCCGCGGCACCGAACCGGCGTTCAGCGGCGAGCTGAACGCAAACAAAGCGTCAGGCGCGTACCAATGTGCCGGCTGCGGAGCCGAGCTCTTCCGCTCCGACACGAAGTTCGACTCTGGCACCGGCTGGCCCAGCTTCTGGCAGCCGGCCGACGGCGACGCGGTCCGCACGACCGAAGACCGGAGCCTGTTCATGCGCCGCACGGAGGTGCTCTGCGCAACCTGCGAAGGTCATCTTGGCCACGTCTTCGAGGACGGCCCGAACCCGACCGGGATGCGCTATTGCATCAACTCCGCGGCGCTCGAGTTTTCGCCGGAGTCGTCGGAGTAAGTAGTCCGGGGGGACTTCCCCACATCCTGCGCCGGCGGCCTGGGCGTGGATGTGGGGTTTGGGCTCCTGGCACGAGCGCCGGCTGATGGGTAGCGACGCGGCCAGCTTTCGAAGACTCGTTCCCGCAGGTGGGGAATGCAGCGCACGCGAGGCGCTCGCGGGGTGGCGGGACGAGCCGGCACGCGATGGAGGCCGACCGCGAGTGGCTTTGAACATGGTGGCGAGCGTTGACGGGCGAGTCACGATCGGTGGGCGCTCGGCGCCGCTGAGTGGGCCGCCCGACCGGGAGCTCTTCCATGAGTTGCGGGCTCAAGTCGACGCAGTGATGGCGGGCGCAGGAACAGTGCGGATCGAGCGCTACGGCCCGATGATCCGCGACGCGGATGTGCGCGAGCGCCGCCGTGCCGCGGGTCTGCGCGAGCAGCCGCTCGCCGTCGTAGCGACCCGCTCGGTCGACCTCCCGGCGGACCTGCCGCTGCTCGCCGATCCGGATTCGCACGTTGTCTTCCTCGGCCCGGGCACGGCCACGCTCGATGGCTCGCTGGCGTCCGTCTCCTACATCCGTTGCGAGAGCCTTGCCGGCGGTCTCGCCGAGCTGCACTCGCGCTACGACGTCGGACTCGTCGTATGCGAAGGCGGACCGACGTTGGCAGCGAATCTGGCGCGCGACCAGGCGGTCGATGAGCTCTTCCTCGCTCTCTCGCCGCAGCTCGTAGGTGGGGCTCCAGGTCCGACGCTGCTCGCCGACACGGGCGAGGCGGTGCCCCAGGGACTCGAGTTGCGCCAACTCCTTGGAGCCGGCGACGCGCTGTTCGCGCGCTACGTCGTCGGCTGAGCCGCCTCGCTGACGCGCGCCGAGATCGCACCGAGCAGCTCGCTTGCGAGCGTGCCGCCGTCGGCGGGATTCATCGGCGTGGCGCTGATCTTGACGACGACATTCGGACCGTCGAGCTCCTCGAGCGTTATCGATGGCCGTCTGCGGAGCGCCACCGTGAGCCGCTCCTCTAGCAGCTGCTGGACCTCGAGCGGTGTGGTTCCTGGCCGCAACCGTGCTCGCAAGCTCACCGCGCTTGGCTCGTGCAGCGGCGTCACGCTGACCGCGAGCACGACGCTGTTGGGGACGAGAACACTGTTCTCGCCGCTCACGAACGTTGTGTAGAGCAGGCCGAAAGAGCGAGCGACCCCCTCGATCTGCCCGGCCAGCGGGCCGCCTTGGAGGCGCACGTGCTCACCGACGCGGAACGGACGGGCGCTCAGCAGCACGAGGCCCGCGATCAGGTTGCCGAGCGTCTGCTGCGCCGCGAGGCCGAACACGACCGCCGTGAACGACGCGCCAATCGCGATCGTCGCGGTGTTCACGCCCGCGAAATGCAGGGCAACCAGGATTGCGGCGGCGAGCGTCCCGAGCCGCACGAGGAAGCCGATCGTGCCGGCGGTCGCGGGGTCGACGCGCTTGTTCAGCGATGGCAACAGCACGCGGCTGACCTCGCGCGTGATCGTCCAGCCGAGGAAGATCAGCAGGACCACCACGACGATCTGTGCCAGGGTGGTCGTGGTCGTCGATTCGCGACAGACGTGTGCCCCGCAGCGCAAAGCCCGCTCCCTGATCCCCAGCAGGGCGGCGCGGTGGTCGTAGACCACGATCACGCCGACGAAAAGCGCGCCAAGCCCGAGCACCCCGACGCGCGCCCGGCGCAGCGCCCCGCCAGTGAGTTCTGGCACCGCGTCGCGCCAGCTCTCGATCCGTCCCGGCAGGCCGCTCCAGCGGTCGGGACGGTCCGGCGGCGGCGGTGGATTGGAGTCTGGGCTCATCTCGGACAGGCGACGACGGAATCCTGGCGCGGGCGACGATAGCGCCGCTCGCGGCGCGAGTCGGCGCGAAGGCGCTTTCGAGCGGAAGGGTGTGCTAGCCTGCGGCGCCCGCAGTGCGCTTATGACACCGCCGAGACTAAAGCTCTACCTCAGCTTTATGTATGCCAAAAATGCCTGCAAATGGGCCTGGTGACATAAATCTCGGCTTATGACGCGCTCGCGAATCATCATCGTGGTCGCCGTCCTCCTCGGCATCGTCCTGCTCGTCGTGGCGGGCGTCTACTTCGCCGACAAGGCAGAGTCGCTGCCATCGTTCTTCCCAGGGCACCAGGCCGGCTCTACGACTCACCACGTCAAGCACGGGATCGCGGCAATCGTCGTCGCCTTGGCGCTGTTTGCTTTTGCATGGTTCGCGAGCGGCCCGCGCAAGGGTGCCGCACGGGCTTCCTAGTCGTCGTTCAGAGCTCGAACGCCAGGAGGCAGACCGCCCCGAGCGCGATGCAGTAGACGCCAAACGGTCGCAGGCGGTTGGTCGTCAGGAATCGCAGCAGGAAGCGGACTGCCAGAACAGTCACCGCCGCAGCGCAGAGTGCCCCGACGAGCGCTTGCCCGCGAACATTGTTGCCCTGGTGGCCGAGCAGGTCGGGCAGCTTGAGAATCGCCGCCGCCCCGATTATTGGCGTTGCGAGGAGAAACGCGTAACGCGCCGCATCCTCGTTCGAGAGGCCGAACAGGAGGCCGCCGCCCATCGAGAAGCCAGAGCGCGAGATCCCCGGGACGAGCGCTGCCGCTTGCGATAGTCCGACGGCGCCGGCGCGTAGAAACGAAAGTCGCGCGATGCGCGCATCCGAGTCGCCCTCCCAGTCGCCCGGTGCCGGCGGTCGCGCCCGAAGGCGTTCGAAGACGAACAGCGCGAGCCCGTTCACGATCAGAAAGCAGGCCGCCGCGACCGCCGATGCAAAGAGCTTCTGCAGCGGGCTCTGAAGCGCGAGGCCGATCAGTCCGACGGGGATCGTGCCGGCTACGAGCAACCAGCCGAGCCTCGCGTCGGTGTCCTCGGCGCTGATCTCACGCGCAGCCAGTGAGCGCAGCATCCCGCGTACGATTCGCACCCAGTCGTGCCAGAAGTAGACAAGCAGAACGATCGCTGTCGCGAGATGGAGCGCCACCAGGAAGCTCAGGAAATAACCGTCGTTCTGATGGATGTTCCAGCCGAAAAGCCGCGGCAGTACGACGGCGTGGCCGAGGCTCGAGATCGGAAACGGCTCAGCGACTCCCTGGACGATTCCAAGAATCACCGCTTGGAAGTAGCTGATCGGATCGTGCACGAGCCGATCAGACTAACCCAGGGACCCCAGCACGCGGCGATCGTGCTCGTGTGCCAGTACTCCGATGCCACCCGGCGCGAGCAGGAACAGCGCGCCTTGCTCGGGCGCGAGCGCGAGCCACCGTGCGATGAGTACTCGCAGGAAATGCCCATGCGAGAAGACGAGCGTTGCGCCGGTCGCGCCTAGCGTCGCGAGCACGTGGTCGGCGCGAGCGCCGACGGCCGCGGCGTCCTCGCCATCCGGGCAGCCGTCGCGCCACATGTCCCACGAAGGCCGCTGCTCGCGAATCTGCTCCGAGGTCATTCCTTCGTAGGCGCCGTAGTCCCACTCAACGAGCTCCGCGCACTCCTGCGCCGACCCGCTGAAACCAGCGATCTCGCACGTCTCCACAGCACGGCGCAGCGGACTGCACCAGACAGCGGCGAACGCGCGTCCGGCGAGTCGCTCGGCGAGCCTCGCCGCGGCGGCACGGCCATCGCGGTTCAGCGGTAAGTCCGTTCGGCCGGTGTGCTGGCCGCTCTCCGACCAGTCGGTGTCTGCGTGGCGGACGACGACGAGCTCGCCCAGGCTCACGCGGCGCCCGTCTCTGCCAGGGCGTCCGCGTCGGCGACCACGGTGAGCCGCTCTCGCGCGAGCAGGCTGGACGGAACCGTCGCAGTCGGCTCAGCGAGCGCTGCGGCGAGCGCCTGAGCCTTGCCTGACCCGCTCGCCAGCAAGACACACGCGCGTGCCGCGCGCAGCACCTCGAGTGAGAGCGATACCCGATCGGGCGGCGGCTTTGGCGCATCGTGCACCGCGACGCAGGCGACGCCGCGCGCGTCGAGCGCCGGATTCCCCGGGAACAGCGACGCGGTGTGCCCGTCCTCGCCGATACCGAGCAGCACGAGATCAAACACCGGCACCCCGTCCGCGTCTGTGGCCAGTCGGCTGCGCAGCTCGCGCTCATAGGCGTGCGCCGCCGCTTCGCCACCGAGCTCGCCGACGATGCGGTGCACGACCGCTCCCGGTGCATGGCCGAGCAATGTCGCCGCGACCATGCGGTAGTTGGACTCCGGGTCCTCGGGCCCGACGCAGCGCTCGTCTCCGAACCAGAGCTCGACACCCTCCCAGTTCGGCAGCGTGATCAGTTCGTAGGTCTGCTTGGGCGTCGCTCCGCCATCGAGAGCCACGTGGGCGACGCCGCGCGCGGCGAGCGCCGCCGCTACGTGCTCCTCGAAAAGTCCGGCGGCGGCGACGGAGACCGCACCCAGATCAGCCTCACGAACGATCCGCGGCGCGCTACTCATTCGAGCAGTGCGCTCGCGCAACGTAGTGCCTCGCCGTACACGGGGTCGCCGACCAGCGACTGGCGGATGCCCTCGCCGAGGATGCCGCCCTCGCCGCGGGACGCGCCGAGCAGGCGCCAGGTCCGCTCCGCCCCGTCGGCGTCGCGCTCGCTCGCGTGCAGGCCGCCGGGTCCGCGGTCGAGTGACAGGGAGCTGCCGTCACGGAGGGTCAGCGTCAGGCCGGCGAGACCGGGCACGTTCTGGCCGACCGAGTCGAGCGTCACATCCACATCGCCGAGCCGGCCGTCGGCGTGGCCCTTCCCGTCGCGGTGCAGCGGAGCCGCAGGCCATTTCAGGCGCGAGCCGAACCAGCCGCAGATCAGCAGTGCCGCCGCGCCCGAGGCGAAATGGTGGCGGACCGCGACGCCCGAGATCTCGCGCAGGCGAACGCGCTCCTCCGGCGGGTCGAACACCGTTGCGACGCGCTCGCGCCACGGCGTCGTGCGAAGCCAGGCGAGATCGACGACATCGCGCGACTCGAGCAGGCTCGCCGCGCGGCGCAGCGCCGCCGCGACCTCGGGATCCTCGACCGAGTCGAGCAGCACGCACTGCGAGACGGGGCGCAGCGCGTCGACCGCCTCCCAGTGGCCGTGTGGAGCCCAGACGAGCGTCGGGATGTCCGTGACCACGAGCGGATCGATGATCGAGTCCAGGTAGGGCAGGTGCTCACTGCCAACGTCGATCACGATCGTCTCGAACGTCAGCGCCAGCTCGCCGTCGCTCGGTGTCGAGTCCGCGGCCACGGTGGCTACCGCGTCGAGTGTCGTGCGCCGCTCGCTGACCGCGCAGACGATCGTGCGCGACGCGTGGTTGCGCCCAACGCGCCGCAGCCGGTTGGCGATCTCGCCACTCCACTGGCGATCGACGACACAGACCAGATTGAGCACGCGTGCCGGGACGTACGCTGCACTCTCGGCATGGCGTTCGGCCAGCAGTTCGCGTAGCGCCGCCTCGATCGCCGCCGGCGTGGTGTTCTCGGCCGTCCAGACGGTGTCGTTGACCGAAGGCATCAGCCGGTCAGATGGCGCGCCAACGGTGACCCGCCAGCAAGAGCCCGTCGGCCTCGCGCGGACCCTGTGCCCCGCTGGGGTATTGGGCCAGCTGCTTGCGCTGCCGCTCCCACGCGGCGAGGATCGGATCGCAGATCCGCCATTGCGCCTCCACCTCGTCGTTGCGCGTGAACAGCGTGGCCTCGCCGCGCATCGCGTCGAGGATCAGCCGCTCGTAGGCCTCGGGTGACTGCGAGAGGAACGCCGTGTTGTAGAGGAACTCCATGTTCACCGGGCGGATTCGCATCCGCGCTCCCGGGACCTTCGCACCGAGTGACAGCGAGACCCCCTCGTTGGGCTGGAGCGTGAGCACGAGCTGGTTCGGGCGCACGCCGGCCGCACCGTCGCGCTCAAAGGCGAGATGAGGGACCGGACGCAGGGTGACCGCGATCTCTGTCACCTTGCGCGCGAGGCGCTTGCCGGTGCGCAGGTAGAAGGGGACTCCGGCCCAGCGCCAGTTGTCAACGATCAGGCGCAGCGCGACATAGGTCTCGGTCCGCGAGCCGGGTGGCACGCCGTCCTCTTCGAGATACCCGCGCACGCGCTCGCCGCCGCTGACCCCGGGGCCGTACTGGGCGCGAACGCTGATCTTCGACACCTCGTCGTGCTCCGGGGGACGGATCGCGTGCAGGACCTTGACCTTCTCGTCGCGCACGTCGTCCGCCGCGAATGTGACGGGCGGCTCCATGCACAGCAGCGTGAGCAGCTGAAGCATGTGGTTCTGGACGAGGTCGCGCAGCGCGCCCGCGTGGTCGTAGTAGCCGGCGCGGCTGCCGATGCCGAGATCCTCGGCGGCGGTGATCTGCACGTTCTCGATGAAGTTGCGGTTCCAGAGCGGCTCGAACATGCCGTTCGCGAAGCGAAACGCGAGCATGTTCTGCACCGTCTCCTTGCCGAGATAGTGGTCGATCCGGAAGATCTGCGGCTCGCTGAAGACCGACAGGACCTCGCGGTTGAGGTCGCGCGCCTCGGCAAGCGAGGTGCCGAACGGCTTCTCGATGATGCAACGGACCTCCGCGTGAACGCTCTCGGCGAGACCCGCCGCGCCGAGTGCGCCGACGATCACAGGGAAGAACTCGGGCGCGGTGGAGAGATAGAAGGCGCGCGCCATCGCCTCCCCCGCGGCGTCGTCGAGCTCTTTGAGCGTGGTGGCGAGGCGGCTGTAGCCTGACGTGTCGTCGAAGGCGAGCGGCACGTAGCGCAGCCCGGTCAGCAGTCCTTCGAGCACGCTGTCGTCGGGAGGCGTGCGCGAGAACGCGCGGATCGCCTCGGCCGCCTCGTCGCGGTACTCGGCGTCGCTCATCTCGCCCCGCGAGACGCCGACCAGGTTGAAGCGCTGGGGCAGCGCCCCCTCGTGAGCGAGGTTGTAGACGGCGGGGAGCAGCTTCCGGCGCGCGAGATCGCCGGTCGCGCCGAAGATGACGAGGTTCGTCGGGTGGACGGGCAGTCGCTCGAGACCCTCGGCGAGCGGGTTGTCGAGCTCGACCGTCGCCACCCTATGTGCCTGCCTTCTT
>JBEKBL010000062.1:0-8942 GCA_050015415.1 Solirubrobacteraceae bacterium | reverse complement strand
AACGGCGAGGTGCTGGTCGTTCGTGGCGTGATGAAGCCACTGCCGACGCTGACCAAGCCGCTGCGCTCTGTTGACATCGCGACGCTCGAGCCGGCCGACGCGCTCCGCGAGCGCACGGATTCGTGCACCGTGCCGGCAGCCGGCGTTGTCGGCGAGGCGATGATCGCCTACGTGCTCGCCGGCGCATATCGCGAGAAGTTCGGTGGCGATCACATCGACGACGTGCATGCGGCGGTGCGCGCCTACCGCGAGCGGATCGGGTGGCGAGCAAGCTGAGCACGCGCGGTGGAGCTGTGGTCATCGTCGGCTTCATGGGCGCCGGCAAGACATCGGCGGCGCGGGCACTCGCGATCGCCCGCGGGCGCACCGCGATCGACAGCGACCGGCTGATCGAGGAGCGCTTTGAGCGCACCGTCGCCGACTTTTTCGAGCGCGACGGCGAGGCAGCGTTCCGGGCGGCCGAGGAGCAGGTCGTGTGCGAGTTGCTCGACTCAGCCGGACCGGACGATGTGATCTCGCTCGGCGGCGGCGCGGTCACCTCGAAACGGGTACGCCACTCCCTGCGACGCCACGTCGTCGTCTGGCTCGACATCGATCCGGCCGTCGCCTGGCGGCGCAGTGGCGGCGGCAGGCGACCACTGTCACGAGACCGGAGCGCCTTCCACGCACTGCACAGCGAGCGTCTGGCGATCTACGAATCGGTTGCCGACGCGATCGTCCCTGCCGCCTCGCGCCAAACGCTTGCAATCGCCTACCCGGCGCTCGCAACGCTGCGCGACGCGCCGGCGGGCACGCGCATGCTGTGGGCGGCGACCGCCTCCGGGGACTACCCCGTATGGATCGGCCGCGGGCTCGTCGGCGCCGGCATCTGGCCGGTCGAGCGCCCACCATCGCGGCGCTTTCTCGTCAGTGATGAGAACGTCGCGCCACGTTGGGCGGAGCGACTCGGCGAGCTCGACGGTCAACTGACGATTCGCCCCGGCGAGGCCAGCAAGACGCTTGAGAGCGCGACCGCGATCTGGCACGCGATGGTTGCGGAGCGGATCACGCGCAGCGACCACGTCGTCGCGCTCGGCGGAGGTGTCGTCGGCGATCTGGCCGGCTTCTGCGCCGCCACCTACCAGCGCGGCATCGCGGTCGTGCAGGTGCCGACGACGCTCGTCGCGCAGGTCGACTCTGCCTACGGCGGCAAGACCGGCGTCGACCTGCCGGAGGCCAAGAACTACGTCGGTGCGTTCCACCAGCCGGCCGGCGTCCTGGTCGACCCGGGGACGCTCGAGACGCTGCCGGCGCCAGAGCTCAGCGCCGGCTACGCCGAGGTGCTCAAGACCGCGCTGATCGCCGGTGGGACGCTGTGGGAGCGGGTCGCAGCGAATGCGCCAATCGATGAGCGGTTGATCCTCGACTGCATCCGCTGCAAGCTGTCGCTTGTCGCTGCGGACGAGCGTGACGGCGGCGTGCGGCAGGTGCTCAACCTCGGCCACACCGTCGGGCATGCGATCGAGGTCGCGGCCGGCTATGGACGCTACCGCCACGGCGAGGCCGTGGCCCTCGGACTGCTCGTTGCCCTGCGGCTCTCAGGTCAGGAGGGGCTGCGCGGAGTGGTCGAGCGCCTGCTCGACGCCCACGGCCTGCCGACGCACGCAAGTGGCCTCGACATCGAAGCCGTACTCGCGGCGACGCAGCTCGACAAGAAGCGCGGCCCCGGCGGGGTGCCGATGGTGCTGGTCGACGCGCCGGGACGCGTGCGTCACGGCGCGGCGGTCGAGGATCGGGAACTCGAGCAGGCTGTGCTCGAGCTCGTGGCATGAGCGCTAGCCCTCGGACGGTGTGCCGGTGAGCCCTCCGCGTAACCGCGTCGCGGTGATGCACGGCGTGAACCTCGACATGCTCGGTCGCCGCGACCCGGCGCATTACGGCAAGCTCACCCTGATCGAGCTCGAACGCCAGATCGTCGGCTTCGCGCGCGAGCTCGAGCTCGAGGTCAACTGCTTCCAGACGAACTCGGAGAGCGAGTTCATCGAGCACCTGCATGGGATAACCGGGTCGGCCGACGGCCTTTTGCTGAACCCCGGAGCGTGGACCCACTACGCGTGGTCGATCCACGACGCGCTCGAGATCGCGGCGCTGCCGGCGGTCGAGGTGCATCTCTCGAGTGTCGGCTCGCGTGAGGAGTGGCGACGCGTGTCCGTCATTCGCGATCTCTGCATCGCGACGGTCAGCGGCCAGGGCGTCGAGGGCTACCGCGAGGCGCTCGTACGCCTGAGCAAGGAGCTCGACGGATGAAGAGCCCCCGCGTGGAACGGCTCCGCGAGCTGCTGATCGAGCGCGACCTCGACACGCTGATCGTCAACGGCGCAGCAAACCTTCGCTACCTCAGCGGCTTCACCGGCTCGAGCGCCATCGCGCTGGTCGCAGCCGACGGCCAGCCGCGTTTCTTCACCGACTTCCGCTACCAGGAGCAATCGGCAGTGGAGGTGGACGGCGCTTTCGGGCGTGAGATCCTCGATGGCGAGCTGCTCGACGGCCTCGCCGCCGCGCTCCCTCCAGGGCGGGTCGGCTTCGATGACGCGACGACGAGCGTTGCGGACCGTGCGCGCCTCGAGGAGCACGCACCGTCGCACACCGAGTTCGTCGCGGCAGGCGGCCTGGTCGAGCAGCTGCGCGCTGTCAAGGACGCCGAGGAGATCGAGCGGATTGCGGCGGCGGCGGCGCTGGTCGACGGGGTCTACGAGTGGCTGGTGCAGCGCGGCTTCGCCGGGCGGCGCGAGCGCGACGTAGCAATCGAGCTCGAGCACGAGATGCGCATGCGCGGCGCGAGCGCCCCGAGCTTTGGTTCGATCGTCGCCGGCGGTCCGCACGCGGCCCTGCCGCACGCGCAGGTGAGCGATTCGCCGATCGTCGCCGGCACGCTCGTGACGGTGGACATCGGCGCCGTCCTCGACGGCTACTGCTCGGATTGCACGAGGACCTTCGCGATCGGCGAGCCGACTGCGCAGGCTCGCGAGATCTACGAGTTGGTGCTGGCGGCGCAGCTCGCCGGTCTGGAGGCGCTCGCACCGGGACTCAGCGGTGTCGCGGTGGACGCGAAGGCACGCGCCGTGATCGAGGACGCCGGCTACGGCGAGTACTTCGGCCACGGGCTGGGCCACGGCGTCGGCCTCGAGATCCACGAGCCGCCGCGTCTGTCGCGCCACGCGAGCGACGAGCCGCTGCGAGCGGGCAACGTCGTCACGGTGGAGCCGGGGATCTACCTGCCGGGGACGCTCGGCGTGCGGATCGAGGATCTTGTGGTGCTCACCGATGACGGTGCCACGCGACTCAGCCGCTTCACCAAGGAGCTCCTGGTCGTCGCCTGAGTCACCGCACCGAGCGAAACCTCCGCCGGCGGCCTGCGGTAGACGACGAAGGCGATCGCCGCGAGCGCGCAGACCGATGGAATGAGGAACGACAGCGCAGTCTGGTTGGCGCTCAGGTGAAGTGGCAGGTACTCGAAGATCGCCCACGCCGCGGCGCTCACCGCAGCGGCGCCGATCGGCGCACGGCCGCGCACGAGTGTCTCCCAGCTGAGTAGCGCGATGGCGAAGGGCAGCGGGTAGTACACGAGGTCCCACGGGTCGAGCATGCAGCGCAGCAGCAACAGCAGAGCGAGCAGCGCGAGCGCGTTCTCGCGCGGTATCCGCCTGCGTGCGGCGAGCCACGTGAGCGGCAGTCCGATCCAGACGATCAGCTCGTGCGCGCGCCCCTGGAGCCAGCTCGGCGGCAGCCGGTAGCCGTAGAGGATCTGGTTTCGCATCGCAGGAAGCCAACGCCCCGGCGTGCCGAGGAACCACCAGATCTGTTGCGGGTAGAAGACAGTGCCGCCGTCGTTCACCGTGATCCGGCTGCTCGCCGCCTTGACGCTGCCCGACGTAAGCGCGATCGGTGCCAGGAGCACTCCGGTGACCGCCGCGGCGATCAGCAGCGTGTGGATGCGCCTTGCGGGAAGCGCGAGCAGCACCGGTCCGATCGCGACGAGTGCCCACTCCTTGTTGGCGATCGCCAACCCGAGCAGGATCCCGGCCCAGGTGCCGCGCCCACGTAGCGCGGCGAGGACGGCAACGACGCAGAGGACGCCGCCGAGCACCTCCTCGGGGTGGCCGATCTTCATCGCGTAGTAGGTCATGGGGTTGACGAAGCAGACGGCCAGGGTGAGCGCGGCGGTCAGTCTGCTGCGGCCCGCCGCACGCAGGCGCGTTGCGATCCAGGCGCCCAGCGCCGCGAGCGCGAGCAGGCAGGGAAGCGCTGAGAAGCGGTAGATGAGCAGCCGGCTGCCGCCTTCAAGCGAGGCGATCAGGGCGAACGGTGCTCGGAGCTCGAGCGACGGCCCGTAGGACGGCGCGCTCCTCAGGAACTGCAGGATGTGGCCGTGGAGCAGCGCGGCGAGCGGCAGTGCGGCCTCGGTCGAGTAGTCGTTGAGGTTGACCTGCCAGGGCTGCCACCAGGCCATCGCGATCGCGGCCGCGATCGCGATGAGCGTGACCGCAGCGCGTTCCCAGGGCGGCTGACGCAGGCTGTCAGCGGCGGCGCTAATCACTTGGTTGGAGCGTGATCGAGGCCGGAAGTCGGCGTGGGAGCACGGCTCCGCGCGCGGCGGTGCCGGCGCTGGGACGGTAGATCGCGCGCAGCAGCAGCGCGATCGCGGGCAGGCACATCAGGTCGAACAGCGCCGAGCCGGCATCGGCACTGATGTGGGAGGGGAGCTCCTGGAATATGGCCCACGTGGCGGCTGTGGCGATCAGACCGTAGAGCGGCGGGCGGCGCAGTCGCAGCGACTCCCATGTGATCAGCGCGACGATGAACGGCAAGGGGTAGTAGCCGTTGTCCCACGGATCGAGCGCACAGCGCAAAAGGAGCAGTGCAACGAGCACCAGCAGCGCATCGGCTCCGCCGCGCCCACGCCCCCGTCGTGCTGCGAGCAGCGTCAACGGCAGGGAGACCGCGACGATCAGTGGATGGGCGATGTCAGATATCCACCCGGGCGGGAGGCGGTATCCGACCAGGACCGCGCCATTCGAGTTGTGCACGAGGTGTCCCGCGGCGCCGAGGAACCACCAGAACTGCCACGGCTGGAAGATCGTGCCCGTCGCGGAGCCGACCGCGGCTGCCGCTCCGGCGCTCGAGGCATGGCTCGGAAGCTGCGCGGCGATCAGTGGCGCATAGAACACCGCCGCCACGGCGCCGGCGATCGCGAGCGCCTGACGACGATTGGCCGGCAGGGCGAGCAGGACCGGACCGACGGCGAGCAGAGCCCAGTCCTTGTTGACGATCGCGAGCCCGAGCAGCAGGCCCGCCCAGACCGTGCGGCCCCGCTCCGCCGCAAGCACCGCGACCACGCACAGCACGCCGCCGAGCAGCTCTTCGGCGTGACCGATCTGGCAGGCGTAGACGGTGATCGGGTTCGCCGCGCAGAGCGCGAGCGTGGTCCAGCGCGCGAGTCGGCTCGCCCCGGCTTCGCGCATCCGCGAGTACAGCCAGACCGCCAGCAGTGCAGCCGCGATCAGGCACGGGAGTGACACGGTCTCGAACCGCGCCTGCTCGCTGCCGCCCCACAGCGCCGGCAGCATGGCGAACGGGGCACGCAGCTCGAGTGATCCGCCATAGACCGGCGCGAGCTGGAAGAAGCGCCACAGATGTCCGCCGGCGAGCGCGTCGTACGCCGGTGTGACCTCGAAGTCGTAATCGGTCCAGGCGAAGCCGTAAAGGCCGAGGTAGACCATGGTCCAGACGCCGACTCCGGCGAAGACGCACGCTAGCCACTGCTTGCGGATGAAGCCGATCATGCTGCACCCCTAATATCGGCCGCGCGGGCGGGCACCAACACCCCGAATTTGAAGTTGCGGCGACATCTCCTGCCCGCCGGATGCCCGCCCGGTTCGCGCCGCCGACCGCTCACCGCGCACCATGCCCTCCTTTCCGGTCTCGATCTGCATCCTCTCGCTCGTCCAGGCGTCGGTCGTGGCGCTGCCGGCGGCGCACGCGCCGGCGCCGCTGCGCCGCCTGCGCTCCGGCTGGTGGGCGCTCCTCCCGGTCGGCTCGGTCGTCGGCTTCGTCTTCGGCGTGCGGGCGCTCGGCGGCGTCGCCGACGGACTCACCTACCTCGCACTGATCGCCGTGCCGCCGCTGGCCGGGCTCGCCCTCGCCTTTCTCATGCGTGGTGCACGCCCGCTGCTCGCCGCCGGCGCCGTCCCGCTGTTCGCGCTGGCGTGGGCCGACCGATCGGGTCTCGCCGGCGAGGCTGCCGGCCTCGTGCTCGACGCCCTGTCGTGCGTTTCACTCGGGGTGTTGCTGGCCGCCGTGACGCCGCGGCGGCTCGTCAAGCTCGCGATCATCGCGATGGCCGCGGCCGACGCCTGGCTCGTGATCAGCAACCTGCTCGCCGCACCCAACAACTCGCTCAACGCGGCCGCACCCGTGGCCGACCTGCCGCAACTACAGCGTGTCCTCTTCGGCTCGGCGGTGATGGGCTACGGCGACCTCTTCATCGCCGGCCTGCTCGGCGCACTGCTCGCGTCCCAGCCGCGGCTGCAGTGGCGGGCGACGCTCGTCGCGGGCACGCTCGCACTGCTCTCCGACCTCTTGTTCTTCGCCGTCCACGAGCTGCCGGCAACGGTGCCGATCGCGCTGACGTTGATCGTGATCGAGGGCACCGCGTTCCGATCGCGCCGCCGCTCGAGCGTAGGGGAGAGCGGCCGGCGGCGCTTGAGCGAGCCTCCAGAGACAGTTGTACGCGACCGCGGGTGACGGTCCCGCGGCCGCACGATACAGAGTTGCAGCGTCATTGTTGGTTTCGGATTTCCCCGCGTTGGCCGTTCGTTAGGCCCATTTTCGCGGGGGATGCGCGCTCGGTTCCCAAGCGGCGCCGGCGAGCGCTGCTAGCGGGGAAAGTGCTCGTGCACCGCGAACTCCTCCATCTCGGGCGCGCCACCGCCCTCAGGCATGCCGATGGCGGCCAGCCCCGGCGCTATGCGCTCCGCCGCGAAGCGGTCGAAGTGCTCGCGCGACTCCCAGACGTCGATCACCTGCCAGCCCCCGTCGACCGGGCCGGAGACATGGAAAACGAGTCCCTCGGGGGGGTTGCCGTCGGGGTCGATCGCGGCGTTGAGCCGGTCGATCTGCTCGGCGCCCACGCCGCTGATCTTCTGCCGGATTCCGACTGCCATTGCTGCCCCCTCGCGTTTGGTGTCCGCCGACTTTATGCCGCCTTCGGCGGTGGGGTCAAGTCGCGCTCGCCCGTGCGAGGACGCGGCGTGGTGCTCGGCCACCGGGGTAGCATTGCGTTGTTGGTGCGCGAGCGAGCCTGGGGTTGCAAAATCGATGGGCGGTTTAGGGAGTTCTCGTTCAACTCCTGGTCTGAGCGGTCTGCCGGGCGCGGCTGACTCGCTGCGCGCGTCACCTCTCACGCGGCGCGCTGCGCGCCGGGAGCGCCGACGCGAGCCTGCGGCCAGGCGCCGGCGGCGACGCCGACTCCTCTTCGTCGGCGCGGTTGTACTCGTGCTGGCGGTGCCGACGCTGGTTTCGTACACGAGCTACATGCTGGAGCCCACGAGCATGACGTTCAGCGAGCGCAGCACCGAGTGGGTGAGAAACGATGTGCCGTTCGGCAACTGGCTGGTCGATGAGATCGAGCACGTCTACTACACCGTGAACGCACCGAAGAAGGGCGGGCCGCAGTTGAAGAGCCTGCCGGCGGTCGGGCTGCCCCAGCCGACCACGAGCCAGACTCGCTCGGACGGAGTCCATCTCCGCTCGCACAAAAAGTGATCGGCAGCGTGCCAAAAATCGGTAGGAGGCGTCTCGTCTGGCTCGTGCTTTTGGCGGTGGGCGCCGTAGGGGTTGGTGCGTCCACCGTTGGAGTGGGTGTGGCCAGCGTGGCGCTTGGGAGCACGAGCGCGACTGGCGCGACATCCGTGACGGTTGGGACCGGTTCCACGGGGGCGACGCTAACGGAGGACTGGCCGCCGCGGGTCAAGCCGATTTTTCCGCACCCGCTACCTGGCGAAGGCGTCTGGAGGCCGACGGGGCCGCCGGTCGAAGGTGGCCCACCGGTGCTGGTGACCGTCTTTCGCACCGAGCTCGATTATCCGCGGCTCGTTGCCTACGTCGCGTGGTTTGACCACACGCGGACCGCGATCGGTTACTACCCGGGTCGCTACGAGCCGCCGAACGCGGCTGTACGCGGGCCGATGATGGTGCCCGACGGCCAGCGCTGGCGGCTGCTTGCGACCTTCAATGGCGGCTTCACCTACGTGGACGGCGACAATGGCTCGGCCGTCAACGGCCGCGTGAACGAGCCGCTCAAGGACGGCAACGCGACCCTGGTTGGCTATCGCGACGGCCAGATCAACATCTTGGACTGGAGCGGCGGCGCGAACGCCGGCCCGGATGTCGCCTGGGCTCGCCAGAGCCTGGCCCCGATCGTCTGGAACGGAAAGCTGAACCCCGAGTTGAACGTGAACCCGAACAGCCCGCAGTGGGGGTTCACGCTCGGCGGTGTCACCCGCGTCTGGCGTACCGGCGTTGGTATCGACCGTCGCGGCAACCTGATCTTCGTTGTCGCCGATGACCAGACGGTGGTCACCCTTGCGAAGATCCTCCAGCACGTCGGGGCGGTGCGGGCGATGGAGTTCGACATCAACCCCGACTGGCACACGTTGATCACCTACACCCACGACCGTGGTCGTCTCGTGCCGAGGTTGGTCGAGCCTCAGCCGAACCAGACGCCCGACCGCTACCTCGTGCCCGACGACCGTGACTTCTTCGCGGTTTACAAGCGCCTGCCCGGTCCGATCACCGATCCCCTCAAGTAAGGACCTCGCCGGCTTCGGCGAGCAGAGGCGCCACCAGCGACATCACGAGAGCCACGATTGCTCAGCCGAGCGACGTGGCCGGTATCGTCGGGA
>JBEKBL010000061.1:0-11343 GCA_050015415.1 Solirubrobacteraceae bacterium | reverse complement strand
ACGGGATCGCCGGAGTGCTCCGCCTCGAGGCGGATACACGGCGGACAATGCGACGCGCCGCGCTGTTGCACGACATCGGCAAGCTCGCGGTCTCCAATCGCATCCTCGACAAGCCGGGCAAGCTGAGCGACGAAGAGTTCCGTGCGATACGGACCCATCCGATGCACACGCTGAGCATCCTGGCACGTGCTCCCTGCTTCGCAGCGCTGGCGGAGCTGGCCGCCAACCACCACGAAAAGCTTGACGGCAGTGGCTACCCTCGTTCACTCGCCGCCGCCGAACTGGACCTCCCCATGAGAGTGCTCGCTGTTGCCGACGTGTACGAAGCCCTGACGGCCGATCGCCCCTACCGCGGTCCGCTCACGTCCGAGGACGCACTCGCGATCATCGACCGGGACGTGCCGCAACGGCTCGACGCAGACGTCCGTACCGCGCTCGGGATTCACCTCGCGCGCGCCGACGCTGCGGGTCCGGACCGAATGATCCTGAGCCACGCCGCATAGCCGCCAACTCCCAACCGGCCGATCGCGATTGACCTGCTCGTAGCGTGGCGCTATTCGCGTCCATCGGTCTCCATCAGGCGCTTTCTCAGCGACGGCACGATGAGCGGCAGATATTCGTCGGCATGTCGCCGGACGAACCCAGCCACGAACGCGCAGCGCGGCACCACCTGGAGGCCACGTGTCTTCGCGTCATCGAGCGCCGCGCGTGCGAGCTGGCTTGCGAGGCCGCGGCCCGCGCGCTCCGCCTCGATCTCGGTGTGGATGAGCGTCATGCGCCCCTTGCTCAGTCGGTACGCAGCAAAGCCCGCGAGCTCCCCGTCCTCACGGATTTCGTAACGCGCCTCGTCTGCGTTGTCGCGAACCTCGACAGTCACCGTGAGCTCGCTCGCCGTCGGAAACAAAGGTCGTCCCACCCACCCAGGACCAGGTAGGGCTGAGCGACGAGCGTACCCCGCGCCCTTGGCCGTGCGCAAGGCTCGGTAATGGCGTCGCTGCTATGGAAGGATGGCGCGCAGATGAGCGTTGGCGTCGCTGTGACCCGTGAGCTGTTTTGAGCGGCCGGACTGTGGCCCTCGATCCTGACCGGCTGCTTCCGGCGGATCCTGGGACGCGCAAGGTCGCCCGCGATCTCTACGAACAGATCGCGGCGCTGCCGATCATCTCTCCGCACGGCCACGTCGATCCGTCGCTGCTGTTGGACGACCAGCCGTTCGCCGACCCTGCCGAGCTGTTCATTCGCCGCGACCACTATGTGACCCGGCTGATTCACGCGGCGGGAGTGCCGCTCGAACAGCTCGGCCTTGCGGACCGCTCGGGGAGTGTGGCAACCCCGACGCCGCGCGAGGTGTGGCGGACGTTCTGCGCGCACTGGTACCTGTTCGCCGGAACGGCTTCTGGTTACTGGCTCCATACCTCGCTTGCCGAGCTTTTCGGGCTCGATCAGGAGCCACACGCCGGCAACGCCGATGATCTATTCGACGCGATTCAGGCGCGCCTCGCGACGGACGAGTTTCGCCCCCGGGCGCTCTTCGAGCGGTTCCGCATCGAGGTGCTCGCCACGACGGACGACCCGATGGCTGATCTGCGCGCCCACGAGGATCTCGCTGCCGACCCGGATTTCCGCGGGCGCGTGATCCCGACTTTTCGGCCCGACTCCTACCTCGATCCCCTGACTCCCGGATGGCTCGAGCGTGTCGCGACGCTCGCCGAATGGAACGCCACCGCGACCTCCAGCTACGCGGGATACCTCGAAGCACTGGCCGCTCGCCGGCGCTATTTCATCGAACACGGCGCCACCGCGGCGGACCACGGCGTGACGCAGCCTCTGACCGTCGAGATGAGCGCGTCGGAGGCCGCGGCGCTGTTCGCGCGCGCGCTCGCGGGAGAGATCACCGCCGCCGAGGCGTCTGCTTTCGCGGGGCACATGCTGCTCGAGATGGCGCGGATGAGCGTCGAGGATGGTCTTGCGATGACCCTGCATCCCGGCGTCCACCGCAACCACAGCAGCGACACGCTCCGCCGGTTTGGGCCGGACAGCGGCCACGACATCCCGATGGCGACGAATTACGTCGAGAACCTACGTCCGCTGCTGGAGAGGTTCGGCACGACCCCGGGCTTTCACCTCATCCTGTTCAGCGTTGACGAGGCGAGCTTCTCGCGCGAGATCGCGCCGCTCGCGGGCTTCTACCCCAGCGTCTACATCGGGGCGCCCTGGTGGTTCCTCGACGCGCCCGACGCGGTGCTGCGCTTCCGCGCCGCGGTTACCGAGACCGCCGGCTTCTATCGCGGCGCCGGGTTCGTCGACGACACACGCGCGTTCTTGTCGATTCCCGTGCGCCACGACATGTCTCGGCGTCTCGATTCCGCCTTCCTTGCTCGGCTCGTCGTCGAGGGTCGGCGCCGGCTCGGCCTCGGCGCAAGCGCTCAATAGGGCGGCGCTCGCCAGCGTCGACGGCGCCCACCGTGAGGCTGCGCCAGTCCGAATCGTCCACATGGGCCTCGGCAACTTTCACCGAGCCCATCAGGCGTGGTTCACTGACCGCGCGGACGACGCCGGCAAGTGGGGGATAGCTGCGTTCACCGGCCGCAGCACGCGAGCGGCGCCGGCGCTCGTTGCGCAGGATGGCCTTTTCACGTTGATTGAGCGCGCCGCGAACGGCGACAGCGCCTCGGTGGTCGCGAGCATCGTCGAGGCGGCCGACGGAGCGAACCTCGGGCGCTTCATTGCGCTCATGTCGGCGCCGTCGACGGCGATCGTGACGCTCACCGTCACCGAAGCCGGTTACCGGCTGGACCCGTCTGGGCGGCCGCGCGCCGATGACCGGGTACTTGCTGGCGACCTCGAATGGAGTGGCCCGGCGCACGGCGGGGGCCTCCCGCCCCATGCCCGCGGGCCCGAGACGACCCCCGGCAGGCTGCTGCTGGGGCTTGAGGCGCGACGTCGTGCCGAAGCGGGTCCGATCGCGATCGTCCCGTGCGACAACGTGCCCGACAACGGCAGGTTCCTGGCCGGCGGGCTGAAGTCGATGGCAGGTGCCGTCAATGCCGAGCTTGCCAGCTGGATCGACGGCAATGTGTGCTTCGTATCGACGTCAGTCGACAGGATCACGCCAAAGGCGATGCCCGAAGACCTCGTCACCGCCGCGACCCTCACGGGCTGGCAGGACCAGGTGCCGGTCGTCACTGAGCCCTTCAAGGACTGGGTCCTCAGCGGCGAGTTTCCCGCCGGAAGGCCCGCATGGGAGAGCGCCGGCGCGCGATTCGTGGGCGAGATCGAGCCGTTCGAGCGGCGTAAGCTCTGGCTTCTCAACGGTGCTCACAGCCTGCTCGCCTACAGCGGCCTGCGCGTCGGGTGCCAGACCGTCGCCGAGGCGCTGGCTGATCGGCAATGCCTGCGTTTCGTCAACGATCTCTGGGACGAGGCGGCCAGGCAGCTGCCGTCCCGTGGGCTTGACCTTTCCGCCTACAGGGCGGCGCTCCTCGATCGTTTCGCAAACCCGCGCATCGCCTATCCGCTCCGTCAGATCGCTACTGACGGAGTCGCGAAGCTCCGCGTTCGCGTCGCGCCCCTCGTGCTCGCCGAGCGCGCCGCCGGGCGGGATGCCGCTGCGAGCATCCGGCCGCTCGCCACGTGGGCTGCTCTGATCCTCGCCGGCGCCGAGTTTCCCGATACCGAGGCCGGTGCCGTGGAAGCGGCGCGCAACCGACCGCTCGTGCAAGCGATCGATGAGCTGATTGGCCTCGTCGAACCGCGGCTGCGTGCCGACGCCTCGGTCATGGACGCGATCGTCCGGCTCGCGGCGGAATCGAGCCCGGCAGCGGCGATGCCCTAGATTCCCAATCCCCGAGCAGCTAGGAGCAGCGGTGCAGATCGCCAGGGCCGAAGTGCTGGTGGCCAGTCCGGGCCGTAACTTCGTCACCCTGCGGCTGACCACCGACGATGGATTCGTTGGTCTCGGCGACGCCACGCTCAACGGTCGCGAGCTCGCCGTCGCCGGCTATCTCGGTGAGCATGTGGTTTCGCTGCTCATCGGTCGCGACGCGCACCAGATCGAGGACAGCTGGCAGTACCTCTACCGCGGTGCTTACTGGCGTGGCGGTCCCGTCACGATGGCGGCGATCGCGGCGGTTGACACGGCGTTGTGGGACATCAAGGCAAAGGTCGCCGGGCTGCCGCTCTACCAGCTCCTTGGCGGCGCGAGTCGCAGAGGGCTCTTGGCCTATGGGCACGCCAGTGGGATGGACCTGCCCGAGCTCTACGCGTCGATCCGCGAGCATCTGGGTGCGGGCTACACGGCGATTCGCGTACAGAGCGGGATTCCCGGTCTACCGTCGGTCTACGGGGTGGCCTCGAGCAAGAACGCGGGCGTCGGAGGCGGCGACCCTCGCTACGACCATGAGCCGGCTCGCCGCGGCGCCGGCCCCGTGGAAGAGGTCTGGGACACCCGGGCCTACCTGCGCCACGCGCCTGCTGTGCTCGAAGCGGTGCGAACTGAGTTCGGGCCTGAGCTGGTTCTGCTGCATGACGTGCACCACCGGCTGACTCCGATTCAGGCCGCCAAGCTCGGCAAGTCACTCGAGCCCTACGACCTTTTCTGGCTCGAGGATGTGACGCCCGCAGAGAACAAGGCCGCCCTCCGTCGCGTACGCGAGCACACCACAACACCGCTCGCGATCGGCGAGGTCTTCAACACGATCTGGGACTACCGCCAGCTCTTTGAGGAGCAGCTCATCGACTACGTCCGCTCCTCGGTCACGCACGCCGGCGGAATAACCGCGCTCCGGCGGATCTTGGACTACGCCGCTGTCTACCAGATCAAATCCGGCGTCCACGGACCGACAGACGTGTCGCCGGTGGGGCTTGCCGCAGCGATCCACCTGGGGCTCGCGATCCCGAACTTCGGCATTCAGGAGTACATGCGACACAGCCCCGAGACCGACGAACTCTTCCGCCCGTCCTACGCGTTCGCCGACGGCATGCTGGTGCCGGGCGAAACTCCCGGCTTGGGCGTCGAATATCACGACGCGATCGCTGAGGCGCACCCCTACGCCGCCGCCTACCTGCCCGTCAACCGCCTGCGCGACGGGTCGATGCACGATTGGTGATGGCGCGGTCGAGCCGGCGGGCCAGACGCTGTGTGTAGAACAATGCCCACCATGGACGCGCACGGCGCAACCGACCGAGCGACCGCGATCGAGCTAGTCCCGCTCGCTGACAGCGGCCTCGAGGTGAGCCGCATGATCCTCGGCTGCTCGTCGATCGGCGGCCTCTTCTCGGAATGCGATCCCCAGACGGCGGCAGATGGGCTAGCGGCGGCCTGGGAGGTCGGGATACGGACGTTCGACACGGCGCCGCACTATGGCGTTGGCCTTGCCGAGGAGCGACTCGGGGCCTTCCTCGCCGGCAAGCAGCGTTCCGAGTTCGTCGTCTCAACGAAGGTCGGGCGCCTGCTCGTCTCGACCGACGAGGATGTCCAGGGCGTCGACGGTTTCTACGGTACGCCGCAGCGCAAACGCATCCGTGATTACAGCCGCGACGGCGTGCGTCGCTCGATCGAGCAGAGCTGCGAGCGACTCGGCCTCGACCGCGTCGACATCGCCCTGATCCACGACCCGGACGACTACTGGGAGGTCGCGATCGGCGAGGCCTACCCGGCGCTCGAAGAGCTCCGCAGCGAGGGGACGGTCGGTGCGATCGGTGTCGGGATCAACCTGGCCGGGATGGCCGAGCGATTTGTGCGTGAGAGCGACGTCGACTGTGTTCTCATCGCCGGCTGCTACTCGCTGATCGAGGACTCAGCCGCTCGGGGCTTCTTCGCGGCCTGCCGCGAGGCCGGCACGGCGGTCCTCGCCGCAGGCGTCTACGAGAGCGGCATCCTCGCCAACCCGCAGGCCGGCGCCAACTTCCGCTACGAGAAGGCCCCCGACGAGCTGGTCGCCCGCGTTGCCAGGATCGCCGGCATTTGCGCACGCTACGACGTCCCGCTGCCGGCCGCTGCCCTTCAGTACGTGCTCATCCACCCAGACGTGACCGCCGTCGTGATCGGCGCGCGCTGGGCCGAGAAGGTGCGCCAGAACGCGGCGTACCTGCACGAGGCCGTGCCGCGAGAGCTGTTCGACGAGCTCGCCGCCGAAGGCCTCGTCGCGCCCGTCGCCGGAACCGCACCCTGAGCTCGCCACGACGCGCGCGCTGAGCGCGGCCATCGGCTTGCGCTTCGCTCAAGCTCGCTGACTGCCGGCGCCCACCGCTCGCCCTAACGCTCAGCGGCGAAGCGCGCTCCTCGTCGCTACCAGCTCAGCAACATCAGTCCGACCGTGACGCCCGGTCCGACGGTGACCATCAGCCCGCGGTCGCCGGGACCGGGTTGGCGGCTTCTGATGGTCTCGGCGAGGACATAGAAGATCGAGGGGGTGCCGACGTTGCCGTGCGTGGCGAGCATGTCGTAGCTGACGGACACCTCCTGAGCGGACAGCTCGAGTGCGCCCTGCATGCACTCGAGTATGCGTCGACCCCCCGGGTGGAGGATCCAGTGGTCGATCGCGTAGCGGGTGAGGCCGAGCGGTCGTAGGAAGCTGTCGACCAGCGTTGCGAGTCCCGCGGCGGCGATGTCTGGCAGGTCGCGTGCAAGATGCAAGTGGCCGTCGTCGTTCTCGAGCTCCATGTGCACGACATCGAGGGTGTCGGGGATCTGGTGGATGGTCGATGCCACGATCGTCGGGCCGGTCGAGTCGTCGGCCGTGTCGATCGTGGCGGCGGCGCAGCCATCGCCAAAGATCGCGGCCCCAATGACTTTTGAGCGCGGGTCGTCCGGCGTCGCGTAGGTGAGCAGGCCGCTCATGCTCTCAGCGGCGACGATCAGTCCTTTGCGCGTAGGGTCGTTGCCGAGCGTCTGACTGATGAGGCGGATCAGTGGCACGGCGCTTGCGCAGCCGACCCCGGCGACGTGGTACTTGTCGGTCGCGGGACCCAGTTCGTAATGCTCGACGATACGGTGGGCGAGCGTCGGCGCGCCGAGAGCGTAGAGCGTCGAGGTGATTATCGTGTCGATCTCGCCCAGGTCGATGTCTAGGGCATCGATCGCGCGGATTGATCGCTCGAGCAGGTCGGCATCGGCCTGTGGGGTCCGCCCCTGAATGGTTTGTGTGCGCGCGGTGTCGAGCTGCGTCAGATGACGCTGCTTGACGCCGCAGCTCGCAAAGATTCGCTGCGCAAATGGGTCCCCGTCCATCCCGAGCGCGACGAGCACCTCATCCTGGGAGTAGGCGCGGGGCGGATCGGCGAGCGCGAGCGCGCTGAGCCGCGGTCGCCGCGTGTAGCGTGGCGTCGGTCGGCGCGCAGCTGCCGGCCTGCGCACGAAGCGGTTGCGGAACTCACGGCGGTCGTTGAGGTGCGGGAAGGGCGCGTCCGGGGCCGGCACGCCAAAGAACTCGCACAGCGGCGCCCAGCCGTCCTGGACATTGTGCACGAGCAGACGGTTCGACGGAACGGTCTGTCGCACCTCGTCGTTGTGGCGCTCGAAGCGTTGAACCGCTTCCTCTCGATGGGCGAGACTGCCGTCGAGCACCCCCTTCCAGACCGGGCCCTCGAGCATCATCAGCGCGCCGGCTGCGGCGGTTTCCGCTGCAGCGAGTTGCTCTCCGCCCGCCAACACGAGTTCACGCGTGGCGCGCAGACAGCTCGCGTAGCTGCTGTACCAATCGTCTCGGTCTCGCACGCTCAACACCACGACGGCGTCCGGGAAGGAGTCGATCAGCTCTCGGTAATGCCGCGCGCCGACCCAGCCGAGTGCCGCATGCCAGTCCGCGAGCGCAGCGCCCCAGCTCCGTGGGTCCGCATCGCTGCGGGCCAGCTCGAGCACGGAGTCGTCCTCAGGCACGCTCAGCGGATGCAGGCAGCGCTCGAAGCCCAATGTCTCGAGCGCCGCTTTCAGCGAGAGCGTGCCGGTACGGGTGTATCCGGCTCCGACGACTTTCATCACAACGTGAAGTCTAGGAGGCTCACTAGACCGGCATCATCCCGCACGTCGGTAACAACTCAGTAACAAGTCGCTTTAGGGCTCCGGGCTGCTAGAACGCGGCGCATGTCAGAGCTAACCGTGATCGGTGCCGGTCTGCCTCGCACCGGAACGCTGAGCCAGAAGCTCGCGTTCGAGAAGCTCGGCTTCGGACCGTGCTACCACTGGGTTGACGTGATCGGCGACCTCGAAGGCCGCGTGCCGCAGTGGGACCGGGCACTGGACGGCGAGGAGCGTTGGGACGAGATCTTCGACGGCTTCCAATCGACCGTCGATTGGCCCGGTGGCTTCTTCTACGCAGAGCTCGCGCGTGCATACCCCAACGCCAAGGTGGTCCTGAGCGTTCGTGACGCCGAACGCTGGGAGCAGAGCTTCCGCGAGACGATCTGGAACATGTGCTTCGGCGAGACCCTCGTTCGCTACGCCTCGGCGGCGCGCGCTCAGATCGACCCGCGATGGGAGCGCTACCTACGACTTGTGGACCGCATGTTCTGGATCGAGCGAGGCACGTTCGCCTCCGGCTACGCGGAGCCGGCGCAGCTGATCGCCGCAATGGAGCGGCACGAGCAGGCTGTCAAGCAGGCGATCCCGAGCGATCGGCTGCTCGTCTGGGATGTCACGGAGGGCTGGGGGCCGCTTTGCGACTTCCTCGAAGTTCCTGTCCCGGCGGAGCCGCTACCCCACGCCAATGACCGGGATACCTTTCAGGATCGCGTGGTCACCGCGGCGATCGGCGTCCTCAGCAACTGGCAGCAGGCGCGAGCCGACGCAGCCGGCGGCTGAGCAGCCGGAGCCAAGCGGGCGCCTCGATCAGTGGAGCACAGACTCGGCGTCTGCAGTCTCCGGGCAGCCCTTTCGCAGCAGCTCGGAGGTCAGATCGAAGCAATGCTCGAGCGCTCCCTGGAGCTCGCTCGCGGTGCCGGTTCGACCCTCGAGAACGGCCTCATGGATCCTGCTGCAGATCTGCTCCATCCTGCGCGCGCCAACCGCGCCGGCGCTGCCCTTGAGGGCGTGAGAAAGGCGCTGCATCGTGGGGTGATCGCTGTGCCCCTCAGCCACAGCGAGCTGAGCGATCCGCGCCCGCGACTCCTCGACGAAGACACCGATCAGATACCCCCGCGACTCGCTGTTGTGGCGGAAGACATCGGTCAGCACGGAGCTTCCGAGCAGTGGCGCGACGGGTGTCGCTGGCGAGCCCGTGCCGTTCTTGGGGTTGACCGAGCCGTTGCTCTCGTCGAAGACCGGGAGGCGCCGTGCGAGTGCCGCGTCCAGCCTCACCTGGTCAAGCGGCTTCGCGACGTAATCGTCCATGCCGCTGATCGCGCACTGCTCGCGGTCTGACTCGCGCGCCCCGGCGGTCATCGCGATGATCGGGGTGTGGGCCTCCGCGCCCTCCTGCTCGCGAATCGCTCTCGTTGCCTCGTAGCCGTTCAGCTCAGGCATCTGGCAGTCCATGAACACCGCGCCGTAGTCGCCGTTCCCGTACAACTCGATCGCCTCCTGTCCGTTGCTCGCAACGTCAACCTCGTAGCCCCTCGCCTGGAGCTGGCGGGTCAGCACGAGCTGGCTCACGGGATCGTCGTCGGCGATCAGCAGGCGCGTGCCGCCATTTGGATCGCCGGCGCCGGCCGGCCGTGCTGTGAAGCCGGCCCGCGCGGCTCCCTTCACCGGCACGAACTCGCGCGTCGCGCGGATTCGATCGTCGGGGTAGGGCGTTTTGCCGTCGAGGCCGACCGGAGTCGTGAACCAGAACGTCGTGCCCTGGCCGGGCGCGCTCTGCACGCCGATCTCGCCACCCATCAGCGCCACGAGCTGCTTGGAAACGGCGAGGCCGATCGCCATCGGACGATCATCCTGGGTGGCGCTGTGCGCGTAGGACGCCAGCTCGAAGAGCGAGTCGGAATCCCCTTCGAACAAGCCAGCCGCAGTCACCTCGAAGCGCAGCATCAGGCGTTTCGAGCCATGGCTCGTCGTGCCCACGCGGATCTCGAGACCGCCGTTACCGGCGTAATCGAGTGCGGTTCCCACAAGTTTCGTCAGCACGTGGCGCAGCCGGTTGCCGTCGCCGGCGACCGCGTCGGGCACCTCAGGCGAGAATGTCGAGCTGATCGTCGGCCCCGACGCGCCCAGGCGGACCTGGGCGGCAGCCCTGATGCTCTCAACGAGGTGGTGGAGCTCGAAGGTGCCGACGTCAAGCTCCAGTGTCCCAGCTTCGAGCATCGAGAAGTCGAGGACATCGTTGATAACGATCAGCAGTGTCGTCGCGGAGGTCATCGTCGCCGTCGCGTACTCGCGCTGCTCGTCGCTGAGTCCGGTTCCGAGCAGCAGTTCGGTCATTCCGACGATCCCGTTCAGGGGCGTGCGGATCTCGTGACCCATCTGGGACATCAGCTCGGCCTTGGCCCGTAGCGTCTCGGCCAGGAAGTCATGGGCGCGCGCGAGCGCCTCGTCAGCGGCTGTACTGTCGCGGAGCTGCTGCGCGGCGATGTCGCTGGTCACCTCTGTTACCTGCACCATGTCTGCTGCGCCACCGTCCCTTGGACCCGCTTCCGAAATGATGGAAAATCCCACGTAAGCGGCGGAGTGGCAGTTGGGCCCTCCTATCAGCATCTATCGACGTAGCGAGGCAGCCGCTTTAGTTACAGATACATCCGTGGCCGGCGAGCCGGCAACCGCGTCCTCACGGCGCTCGCCAGCCTTGCTCCCGTCGCCGCCAGGCCCACCGCTCCCAGCGCGAACAGGAGCGGTGCGAGCCGCAGGGTGTCGCGCGGCTCCGGGCCGAACCAATCGTTGAAGAAAATGACCGCTAGCAGCACGATCATCGGTACGAGCACCGCCCAGCGCCGCCGGAAAAGCCACAGCGCAAGCAGCAGACCGAGCCAGGCCGCCGCCACGCATGCCAAGTCGAGCGCCGCCGCGGCGCCGGCGGGACCGAGTCGCGTGCCGTTTCCGCCGCTCCAGGGCGCCGACCACATGCCCCAGAGCTTGCGCGCGAGCATCTCGGCAAAGGCAATTGGCCTGCCTAGCATGTACTTGCGCAGGTTCGATAGCACTGCCGCCGTGACGGCCTGGCTGCGCGTGTCGCCCGGGTGCTCAGCGCCGATCAACTGGAACATCGGCGCCGCGTCGCCCGGCGGGCTGGCGCATTCGCGCGGGAAGCGGTGGCAGACGGCAGCCCTGAAGGCGGCGACCGTCTGGAACTGCGAGCCGTCGCCCGGTAGATAGGTACCGATGAACAGCGAGTCGGTGCCACCGGTGGTTATCGCTACCGGCCCGTGCTCCTCGGCGGACGCGAACGCAACCCATGGTGCGAGTGTCACGAGCGC
>JBEKBL010000060.1:0-8987 GCA_050015415.1 Solirubrobacteraceae bacterium | reverse complement strand
AGCGACTGCGCATCGAGCTGTTTGGCGAGGTCGGTGTTCATCACGTCCATCTGGTTGGACGGCCGCCAGAAGGCCGCGTCAGCGTTGAGCCTCCTGAACGCCATGACGCCGATTCTAAAGGCGCATCGCTCCGCTCGTGGCTGGGTGCAGAAACGCGACAGCCGCGGTATCGCAGGGCCTCCACCTGCGATCCGCGGCTGTCTGCGTTGCTGCTAGCTGAGTGCCTATCCGACCGCCGGCACCGTGCTCCCGAAGCTGCCAAGGGTGGCAACGTCGGCTGGGTACACCTCGTGCCCGTGCAACGCGGAGTCCCCTAGCTCGAGCACATCATCCGGTTCCCGCAGCGGGAGGAAGATCGAGATGACCTTCAGGATGATGAATGTCCAGATGCCGTCCCAGAGGATGATGAACAGCGCAGCGAGGAATTGCCACTTCAGCAGCGACCAGCTGCCTCCGTAGAGGATTCCCGCCTCGGTTCCACCGGATGGCTTGTTCGTGCCGGCGACATAGCTCTGGATGATCCCCGGGCAGGCGAACAGCGCCACCAGGAGTCCGCCAGTGAACCCGGCTATGCCGTGCGTGTAAATGACGCCGAGCGTGTCGTCGACCTTGCTGAACGGCGGGATCCGGCTGAGGTAGCGGATCGCCATCCACACGATCGTCGACGCGATCACGCCGAGGCAGATCGCGCCGTAGCCGTTGACATAGCCAGCGGCAGGCGTGATCGCCACGAGGCCCGTGATCATCCCGTTGACCGTCCCGATGATGCCCGGCTTCTCGCGGAAGATCATGTCCCACGCCACCCACACGAGCATTGCGACAGCCGTGCAGAGGTTCGTGTTGATCACCGCGACGGAGGCATCCGTGCCGGCGAAATAAGGATCGCCGCCGTTGAAGCCGTTCCAGCCGAGCCACAGGATTCCGGCTCCGACCGCAACCATCAGAAGGTTGTTCGGTGCGTCGATCTCGCGATCGCGCGCCAACCTTGGTCCGATCACCGCAGCCGCCACGAACCCGCTGATACCGGCCGCGAGGTGGATCACGTAGCCACCGGAGAAGTCCAGTGCCCCGTGCATGGCGAAGAAGCCGCCGCCCCAGAGCAGGAAGGCGTTCACCGTGTAGCAGGCTGTGATCCAGAGCAGCACGAACGGGATCCACGCCCTGAAGCTCACTCGTCCCAGCACGCTGCCGAGCGCCAGAATCGGCGTGATCGCGGCGAACACGAACTGGAAGTAGACGAGCGATGCCTGCGGGAAGTGGAAGCCGCCCGGTTCGCTGACCAGCGGTAGGTGCGCGATTCCCTGCTCACCGTGCGCCCCCAACACGCTGCCTGGGACTCCGATGAAGTTCCCCAACAAACCGCTGTGCGTACCGAATATGTGCGCAGGGTTGCCGAAGCCCATGTCGAAAGCCCACAACGTCCACGCCACGAGCACCAAGCCGAAGGCCACGAACGTCAGCATCATGCTGTTCACGGACCAGCGCTTCTGCATCACGCCGCCGTAGAGCACGACGAGACCAGGGACGCTCATCAGGCCGACGAGCGTTGCGGCGGTCATCTGCCAGGCGTTGTCGCCCGGATGCAGCCAGGTCGGGTACGGCGCTAGCGCTGCTGTTGCGAGCATAGTCCTCCTCTGGACGTGTCGTGGAAAGGGGCTACACGCCCGCGTCGAGGGGCGTGTGCGGGCATTTCTAAAGTTCAGGCAAGTAGGGCGATAGCTCCCGTCGGCCAAGATTGGCCCGTCCAGGTTTGTACAACTGGCGAAGCGCCCATGACCGGCCGGACTTTTCGAGCCTGTAGCCTGCTCGTATCGCGATCTCGACGACTCTGTACAACGATCCCGCCTGCCCATGGGGCTACTCGGCGAACCCGGCGCTCAGCGTCCTGCGCTGGCGTTACCGCGAACAACTCGATTGGCGCCTCGTGGTGATCGTGCTGCGCGAAGGTCCGATCGAGCCCCGGGCCAACGGTTACAACCCGGCGCGCCAGGCGCGCGGGGCGCGGATGTTTCGAGAGCGCTTCGGGATGCCTGTCGGCGCGCAGGCGCGGACCCGCCTGATCTCAACCGATCGCGTCTGTCGCGCCGTCGTCGCGACCCGCCTGGCCCACCCCGGCCGCGAGATCGCGGCAATGCGGGCACTGCAGCTGGCCTGGTTCAACACGACCGACCTGCTGGACGAGGACGAGCCGATCGAGCGTGCGCTTGCTCGCCTCGACGGTGTCGACGCCGCGGCGGTCGTTGCCGCGCTGGACTCGCCCGCGGTCAGCACCGCCTACGAGGCCGATAAGGCCGAGTCGCGGACAGCGGCCGGCGGCGCGACCGAGTTCCAAGGCAAGGCGGCGATGGATGGCGAGTTGGTCCGCTACACCGCGCCGTCGCTCGTCTTCGAGCTCGACGGCCGGCGTCTCGAAGGAGGCGGCTTTCAGCCGATCGAGGCTTACGACGTCCTGATCGCGAACCTGGACGCGACGCTCGAGCGGACACCACCTCCCGCAGGTCCGCTGCCACTGCTCGAGTACTTCAGCGACGGCCTCGCGACTCAGGAGGTCGCGGTGCTGCTCGCCGGGAACCTCGTCGTGCCCGATCGCGCCGCTGCCGAGGAGGCGCTGATCGAGCTTGCCGCTGACGGCGCGATCACGCGCGAACCTGCCGGCAACGACGCGCTGTGGCGTCTCGCGAGCTAGCGCGCGACGTTTCGTCAGTTGACCGACGGGTCGGCCGGCATCCGCGCGAGCAGCGCGAAGGCGCCGCCCTTACGCGAGAGGGTTGTCGACCAGAGCAGCGTCGAGTCGCCCAGCCAGAGCTCGTCGGGTGCGAGCTGCCCGACGAACCACGCCTCCTGCTCGAGTTCCTCGTCCAACTGCTGTGGTCCCCAGCCCGAGTGCCCGGCGAACACTCGCGCGCGGCGCACACCGGTCTCGAGATCGGAGAGCTCACAGGTTGCGGAGGGCAGGCCGATGTCGCCAAAGATCAGCAGCGCCGCAAGCGACGGGTCGGCGAACTCGGCGAGCACCACGGCGCTCTCCGGCGCGACCGGGCCGCCGGAGTGGATGACCGCGCCAGGCTCCGCGAGTTGCTCGAGGACGGGCGCTACGTCGGCGAGCGGCGTCTCGAGCGGGCGGTTCAGAACGAGCCCGAGCGCGCCCTCGTCGCTATGGGCGGCGATCAACACGACCGTCCTCGCGAAATTCGGGTCGACGAGCGAGGGCGCGGCGATCAGGAGCTTGCCCTGCAGCGAGTCCATGACTCGTTCAGGGTACCCAGCTTCGCTGGCGCAGTCGCCGAGCGTGACGGCCGGCCGGCGCCCGTCACCGCGGGTAGGATCGCTTGCGCGATGGCGATCCACGTCCACCTGCCCGACGGCAACGAGCTCGAGCTCGACGACGGCGCGACCGGCGCCGACCTCGCAGCGGCGATCGGGCCCGGACTCGCGCGCGCAGCGCTGGCGGTCGAGGTGGACGGCGAGCTGCGTGACCTGGCGGCGCCGCTGCGCGACGGTGAGAGCCCGGCGATCGTCACGGCGAAGAGCGCGGGCGCCGTCTCGCTGATCCGCCACGACGCCGCGCACGTTCTCGCCGCAGCGGTGATGGAGCTCTATCCCGCCGTCAAGATCTCGATCGGCCCGGCGATCGAGAACGGCTTCTACTACGACTTCGAGTTCCCCGACGGCGTGAGCATCTCAGACGCCGAGTTCCCGGCGATCGAGGAGCGGATGCGCGCACACGTCAAGGCCGCCGAACCGTTCGTGCGCGAGGACGTGCCGGTGACCTTGGCGCGCGAGCGCTTTGCCGCCGAAGGCCCGGACTACAAGGTTGAGCTGATCGACGATCTCGTCACCAACGAAGGCGTCAAGACCGTGTCGCTCTACACGAACGGGCCGTTCACCGACCTCTGCCGCGGGCCGCACGCGCCCAGCACCGCGACGGTCAAGGCCTTCGCCCTGCAGTCGGTCGCCGGCGCCTACTGGCGCGGGGACTCGACGCGGACGATGCTGACGCGGATCTATGGGACGGCGTTCTTCTCCAAGGATGACCTGGCCGCCCATCTCGAGCGGCTCGAGCTCGCGCGCCAGCGCGACCACCGCCGGCTCGGTCGTGAGCTCGGCCTGTTCATGTTTTCCGAGCTCTCACCTGGAAGCCCGTTCTGGAAGCCGGCCGGGATGGCGATCTGGAACGCGCTCACGGAGCTGTGGCGCACGGAGAACCTCGCGCGCGGCTACCGCGAGGTGAAGACGCCGATCCTCTACGACGTCGAGCTGTGGCAGCAATCCGGCCATTGGGACAAGTACAAGGACAACATGTACTTCACCGACGTAGAGGGTCGCCCAATGGGCCTCAAGCCGATGAACTGCCCGGCGCACATACAGATCTACAAAGACGAGCGTCACTCCTACCGCGACCTGCCGGTTCGCTACAGCGAGGCCGGACTCGTGCATCGCCACGAGCCGAGCGGGGTGCTTCACGGCCTGCTGCGCGTCCGCCACATCACCCAGGACGACGCCCACATCTTTTGTACCGACGAGCAGATCCAGGAGGAGGTTGTGCAGTGCTTGCGCTTCGGCTTCGACCTCTACCGGATGTTCGGCCTCGAGCCGAGACTGGAGCTATCAACGCGGCCTGAGCAGCGCATCGGGAGCGACGAGATGTGGGATCGCGCGGAGGCTGCGCTCGCCGGCGCGCTCGACTCCGAGCAGCTCGCCTACGAGCTGAACCCGGGCGACGGCGCCTTCTACGGCCCGAAGATCGACCTGCACATGACCGACTCGATCGGGCGCTCATGGCAGCTTGGCACCGTCCAGCTCGACTACTCGATGCCGGAGCGGTTCGACCTGCAGTACACCGGCGCCGACAACGCCGAGCACCGCCCGGTGATGATCCACCGCGCGCTGCTGGGCTCGTTCGAGCGCTTCATCGGGATCATGATCGAGCACTACGCGGGCCAGCTGCCGCTGTGGCTGGCGCCGGTGCAGGCGATCGTGCTGCCGGTCTCGGACCGCTTCAACGACTACGCCGCGTCCGTGGCTGACGGCCTGCGCACGGCGGCGATCCGCGTCGAGCTCGACGCGCGCAGCGAGTCGGTTGGCCGGAAGATCCGCGACGCCGAGTTGCGGAAGATCCCGTTCATGCTCGTGCTGGGTGAGCGCGAGGCTGCCGATGGGACGGTCTCGGTGCGCGAGCACGGCGGCGCCGACCGCGGGGCGGTCGCGATCGATGCGATCGCCACAGAGCTTGCGGAGCTGACGCGCACACACGCGCGCTGAGAGCGCGTTCTGGCTGTTAGGGCCTCGCGAATCCGCTCGTCAGCCGCCCGGCAGCTTGCTATGCTCGATTACGTTGGAAGTAGCCACGCTCACGCCGCCACGCAGTCTGCCCACCGCTTGACGCGAGCGCGCACGCAATAGTGCCGGTCCCCCGTAGGTTTGACCGGCGCCCGCCCGAGCGGGATCTGACGCGGATCAATGAACGCATTCGCGTTCCCGAGGTCCGTCTGATCGACGAGGACGGCCAGCAGCTCGGCCTGATGAAGATCGACGACGCTCTGCGCTACGCGCAGGAGCGGGACCTCGACTTGGTCGAGGTGGCGCCCGAGGCCAAGCCCCCGGTCTGCCGGGTGCTCGACTACTCGAAATACAAGTACGAGCAGGCCCAGAAGCTGAAGCAGGCGCGCAAGCACCAGCAGCAGATAACGATTCGCGAGATCAAGTTTCGCCCGAAGATCGCCCAGCACGACTACGACACGAAGAAGGGGCACGTCGAGCGCTTCCTGCGCCACAAGGACAAGGTCAAGGTGACGATCATGTTCCGCGGGCGCGAGGTCACGCACCCGGAGCGCGGAGTCGCGATCCTCGATCGCCTCGCCGATGAGCTGTCGGAGTTCGCGATCGTCGAGCAGCGCCCGCTGCATGACGGACGCAACATGACGATGATGCTCGGGCCCTCCAAGGCGGTTCTCGCCGGCCAGTTCGACAAGGCCGGCTCGAACGGCTCCGCCCCGCCCGAGCTTGCAGCCGCTGTCAGCGTTGGCATCGCCGCGCCGGCGCAGAACGGCAGCGAGCCGCCGGCGCCCGCCGTCGCGAGCGCGGCCGCGGTTGCACCGCTGACGGACGCCGATCAGCTCGGCGGCGGAGAAACGGACCCGGCAGCGTCTACCGACAGCACGGCGCTCGCAGGCGCGTCGGCGGACAGCACGCCCGCGGCGCCAGCACCCGTCGCACCGCTAGCCGTCGAGCCCGAAACGGAGCCGCCGCCGGTCCCGGCCAAGCCGAAGGCGAAGCCGAAGCCCGCCGCCGGCTCCTGAGCACCGGCGGGCCGCCAGCACGCTTTCAGGCCGCCGGCGAGCACGTCACGTCTGCCATACTGCGCAGCTCGCCATGCCCAAGATGAAGAGCCATTCCGGCGCCAAGAAGCGCTTCAAGCTGACCGGCAGCGGCAAGGTCCGCGGCCGTCACGCGTTCACGAGTCACATCCTCGAGAAGAAGTCGCCGAAGCACAAGCGCCATCTCGGCCAGCCGGCCGCGATCTCTGACCACGACGCCCCGCGCGTCAAGAAGCTTCTGCGGAGCGGCTGATGACCCGCGTCAAGCGCTCGATCCACGCCAAGAAGAAGCGTCGCGCGACGCTCGAGCTGACCAAGGGCTTCCGCGGCGAGGCGCACTCGAACTACAAGCGCGCCAAGGAAGCGCTGATGAAGGCCGACGCCTACGCCTATCGCGATCGGCGCAACCGCAAGCGCGACTTCCGCCGGCTCTGGATCACGCGCATAAACGCTGCCGCCCGCGAGAATGGCATGTCCTACTCGCAGCTGATCCACGGCCTGCAGCTGGCCGAGATCGAGCTCGACCGCAAGGTTCTCGCGGACATCGCTGTGCGCGACCCCGAGACGTTCCGCCGATTTGTCGATGCTGCCCGCGAGGCGGCGGCTGCCTGAACCAGGAAGCCGACGCATTACCTCCCGGGCGCCGACACAGGCGCCTTTTTTATGCCCTCATGACGATCACTTCGAACACAAATCAGCACCTCAAGGAGATCCGCAAGCTCGGCCGCGCCAGCGCCCGTGCCAAGAGCGGCCGCTTCGTCGCTGAGGGCGAGGATCTCTATGAGGCGGCTCACGCCGCCGGCAGGGAGCCGCTCTACGCGCTCTGCGTTCCGGGTCTTGCCCGCGGGCGCGCGAACTTCCTGGAGACCTCACCCGAGGTCCTCGCCCAAGCCTCGCGGCTTGGCTCAGGGACCCGCCTCCTCGGCGTATACGAGGAGCGATGGGGCGCGCCCGTGGGTCCTCTCGTGGTAGCCCTGTGGGGTGTGGGGGATCCCGGGAATGTGGGCACGATCGTTCGCGCAGCGCACGCCTTCGGCGCGTCATCGGTCGCGCTCGGGCCCGATTGCGCCGACCCGCATGGGCCGAAGGCCGTGCGCGCGTCGATGGGGGCGGTCTTCGCGGTGCCGCTCGCGCGCCTCGAGAACATCGCCGAGCTGCCCGGACGCGTCATCGGACTGGCCCCCGGGCACCACGCGCCGCTGCGCGGCCCATTGAGCAATATCACGTTGCTCGTCGGCGGCGAGCGCGACGGTCTGCCCGCCGAGGTCCTCGGCGCCTGCGACGAGGTCCGCGCGATCGCGCAGGCCGCGGGCGAGTCCCTGAACGTCGCGATGGCCGCGACTGTGGCGTTGTACGAGGTAACTAGGATGGCCGCCAGATGAGCGCGCTCGACCGGATCGCTGAGCTTCGCCAGGAAGCCGAGGCGCAGGTCGCTGGCGCGAGCGACAGCAAGCAGCTCGAAGAGCTGCGCGTCCGCCACCTGGGTCGCAAGGCCGAGCTGCCGATGCTGCTGCGCGGCATCGGAGCGCTCGACCCAACCGAGCGCGCAGCGGTCGGCTCCGCCGCAAACCAGACGCGCAAGCACCTCGAGGCGATGATCTCGGCGCGCGAGGCCGAGCTCGCCGGAGGCGAGATCGGCGGGCGTTTGGACATAAGCCTGCCCGGCAGTCCAGCAGCTCCGAACGGGCACCTGCATCTGATCACCGAGACCCGGCGGGACATCGAGGACGTGTTCCTGGGCCTTGGCTTCTCGATCGCCGAAGGCCCCGAGGTCGAGCACGTCGAGTACAACTTCGACGCGCTCAACACCGATCTGACGCATCCGTCACGGGCGCGTACGGACACGTTCTACATCGACGACGCAACGGTCCTGCGCGTGCACACCTCGCCGGTCCAGGTGCGCGCGATGATCGCCCAACCGCCGCCGCTCTACGTGATCGCGCCGGGACGCGTCTACCGACCCGACAACGACGCGACGCATACGCCGCAGTTCCACCAGATCGAGGGCCTCGCGGTGGACGACGGCGTGACCCTCGCCGACCTCAAGGGGACGCTGCTCGCGTTCGCGCGCCAGATCTTCGGTGAGGACCGCGAAGTGCTGCTGCGCCCGCATTTCTTCCCGTTCACCGAGCCGAGCGTCGAGGTCGACGTGTCCTGCTTCAACTGCGCCTCGGGCTATCTGCGCGACGGCTCGCGCTGTGCGCTCTGCAAGGGATCCGGCTGGCTCGAGGTGCTCGGCGCCGGGATGGTCGATCCGAACGTCTTCGCCTACGTGCGGGACTACGGCTACGACCCCGAGAGCGTCACCGGCTTCGCCTTCGGAATGGGAATCGAGCGGATCGCGATGCTCCGCCACGGCGTCCCGGACCTGCGCCTCTACTTCGAAGGCGACCTGCGCTTCCTGCGCCAGTTCGGAGCGCGCTGATGCTGGTGCCAGTCGAATGGCTGAGGGAGTACTGCGATCCGCCGCTCAGCACTGAGGAGCTCGCCGAGCGGCTGACGTTGACCGGCACCAAGGACGAGCGGATCTTCCGCTACGGGGCTCCGAGCCCCGACCACTACATGGTCGGACTCGTGCGCTCCGTCGTTCCGCACCCGAATGCCGATCGCTTGCGGGTGTGCGAAGTGGACTTGGGGGAGGCGGAGCCGGCCACGATCGTCTGCGGGGCG
>JBEKBL010000059.1:0-9053 GCA_050015415.1 Solirubrobacteraceae bacterium | reverse complement strand
GCATCATTCCCGGAAAGCCCATCGTGCCGGCCATGCCCTTGACCGAGTGGACAACCCGGAAGATCGAATCGACGCGAGCCGTGTCGCCCGGCGTACTCTCGAGCGCCACGATCGAGACATTGAGCTCCTGGAGGTGCTCACGGCACTCCGCGATGAAGAGCGGCAGGTACTCGGCGGGATCCATCAGCTCTTCCGATGGGTCGACGCTTGAACGAGCTCGAGCTCGTGCTGCTCGGCTCGCTCGACGCACTCGGCGGCGCCGACCATCAGAAACCTTGCGTGTGGCTCGACAGGTCGACGTGGCAGAGCCGCTGGAGCGCGATGCAGAGGGCCGCGTGAGCGTCGCCGGAGTCATTTAGCCCCGCCACCGCCGCGGGGGTGCTCACGGTCCGACCTCAGCCAGGATCGCCTCTGCCATGGAACCGAGGTCGACCTCTTCGTCCGCGAGTCCGGCCTGCGCGACCGCCCGCGGCATGCCGTGAACGATGCAGCTCGTTTCCGCCTCGACAATGATCCGACCACCGGCTTGGCGCACTGCGGCGGCGCCGTCGAGCGAGTCCTTCCCCATACCGGTTAGGACCACGAGCAGCACACGCTCGCCCCAGACCGCCGCAGCATCGCTGATCGTGAGGTCGGCACGCGGTCGCAGCCCGTGGACCGCTGGCTCATCGGTCAGCCTGATCAAGCCGTCTGGACCGACGCGCATGTGCGAGCCGCCCGGAGCGAGGAGGACGCGAGCGCCGTCAGGTCGCTCGCCTTCGGTCGCTTCGCTCACCGTGAGCTGCGAGACGCGGTCGAGGCGACTAGCAAGAGACGCCGTGAAGCCCGCGGGCATGTGCTGGATCACGAGCGTTCCGTCACCGAACCGTGGCGGCAGCTTGGGTAGCAACTCGGCAAGCGCCCGCGGTCCACCCGTGGAGCACGCGATGATGACGACGCGACTTCCACCGCTCGAAGGCAACCGGGCGGGCGCGGGACGCGTTTGCACAGCCACTTTCTGATCGGCCCTGGCGGCATCCAGATGGCGACGCCCCGCGTCATGCGCCAGCCGTATGCGCTTGACGAGCTCACTGGCGAAGGCGTCCACCTGCTCGCGCGACGTCGGCTTGGCGACCAGATCGAAGGCGCCCTCGGCGAGCGCGTCAACCGCTCGTGCCCCGGCCGCTGCCGAGAATGCTGAGACGACGACGACGGGAACCTGCAGGCGGCGCTCGCGCAGCTCACGCAGAACACCGACACCGTCCCGTCCCGGCATCGCGAGGTCCAGCGAGAGGACGTCCGGTGACAGCCTCCGGCATTGTGCAAGGGCTTCGTCACCGTCGCCGGCGACAGCGACCACCTCGATTCCGGCCTGGGTCAGCGCGGCTGACAGGACCGTCCGCATCAGCGCCGAATCGTCGGCGACCACAACTCTTGTCGGGCTGAGCTCAGACATCCGCTCAGACGGCGTCGGCGAGCTCGGAGCTTTCGACGATGCTCGCGCTCGAGAGCAGAACGATCAGGCGATCATCGACCTTGGCGATCGAATGGGCACCGCTGCTGCTGGGAACACGCAGCAGCTCGATGTCGTCATCGCCGACTGTGAGCACCTCGGACACGTCGTCGACCACGAGTCCGACAGTGTGTTCGCCCGCCTCGAGCACGATGATCTTCCGCGGGTCGCGCTCGCCGCGAGCAATGCCAAGGCGAGTTGCGAGGTCGCAGACCGGGATGATCTTGCCGCGGAGCGAGATCACTCCGAGGATCCAGGGCGCGTCGGAGGACACCGACCGCGGCTCGACGTAGCGGATTATCTCCTGCACGTCGCTGATCGTCAGCGCGTACTCCTCCTCGCCGAGGCTAAAGACGACGATCTGGCGCGTGCTCTCCGGCGCGCTCATCGCGTTTGCCCGGCTTCGGCGGCGAGGGCGAGCGCCACCGAGCCGCTCGCGGGCATGAGCGAAAGCATGTTGCGCCTGCTGATCGGTGTGGCGTTCAAGTGCCGGTCCTCCTGATGGCGGGGCGAGGCGACGCCACCGCACTCACGCGATCATCGGCAGCGCCGAGCGCACCTGTAGAGGACGCCAACATCTAGGCAGTCCCAACGCGCCGCGAGCGCCGGCGGTCCGAATACCCGCGACTCTGGCGCCGTCGAGCTGCGAGCGCGCTACGCGTGGAGAGCGGCCTGCTCCTGTGCTGTCGGAAACGCCCAGACCGCACGAGTTCGACGCTCGCTGCGAAAGACGAAGCGCAGCTGCTGCGGCGGGCGCAGGCCGTCAGGGTGATTCGGACGGAATGTCGCACAGGGCTGTGGCTCCGGGAGCGCACAGAGCAGGTTGCGACCGAAGTAGCAATCCTCACAGCTCGGCTTGCGGGCGGCGCTATGCGACACGTACTTCCCTCCGGATCTCTTCTCGAACGACGACCGCGGGCATCAAACCAGTCGGCCGCCGCAGCCACAAGGCTGCATCCCGCAAATGCCGAGGAAAACGATTTTTGGCCACGGAATTACCTGCAAATGGGCCGGTTCTTTTCTTTCCTACCGTAAGCGTACGGCATAAGCAAACATAGAACCGCGCGTTTAGCGTCTGTTTGCTGGATCGTCAGACGGGGGTGCACAATCGCCGCGTCCGCGAATGCGCCTGCCGGACCGCGCGAAAGCGAACACCTCAACCAAAACGGTTTGCACGCGGACCCTCCCCGCGCCGCAAGATTTCTCTCCTAGGGAGAGAGTCAGAGAGACACACCGTTATAATTTCAGTAGTGAAACTGACGCCTCCCCGAGGGCACAAGAAAGGTTGATTTGGTGAGTGATTTTCTGGATACCAAGCGGAAGGAGATCGCCGGCAGGCTGCGCGAGCTCGAACCGCTGATAGCTGAATACCGCCAGCTCGAGGCGGCGCAAACGGCGCTCGCAGGCCTGCCCGGCAGATCGCGGACGACCCCTCGACGCACACGCACGACGCGCGCTGCGGCGAGCTCCGCCGCGCCGCGCCGTCGCGGACGGCCGCGTGGAAGCGGTACGCGGGCGCTGCAGGCGCTCGAATTGGTCAAGGGACGACCCGGCATCACGACCAGTGAGATCGCCGGAGCGATGGGCATCAAGCAGAACTACCTATACCGCGTGCTCCCTGGCCTCGAGCGCGACAGCAAGATCGCCAAGCGCGGCCGCGGCTGGTTCCCAAGCTGAGAGGCCCGCATTGACCGCACCGCTCTCATCCCTGACACGGCGGGGATGAGAGCGGGCCGGCGGCGTTCAGCTGCCGAGCAAAGAGAGATCCTCGACCGCCGCGCGCTCCTCGAGCAACTCGGTGACCGAGCGGTCGATCCGCTCCCGTGAGAACGAGTCGATCTCGAGCCCGTCAACGACCTTGTAACTGCCGTCCTTGCAGGTGACTGGAAAGCCGCTCAGCACGCCTTCGGCGACGCCGTAGGAGCCGTCCGACGGCACCGCCATCGAGACCCAGTCGTCGCTGGGTGTGCCCGACAGCCAGTCGCGCACGTGGTCGATCGCCGCGCTCGCCGCCGATGCGGCGCTGGACGCCCCGCGGGCTTCGATGATCGCGGCCCCGCGCTTTTGGACTGTCGGGATGAACTCACCCTCGAGCCAGGCCTGATCGTTAACCATCTCCGCGGCGCTGCGACCGAGGATCTTCGCGTGCACGATGTCGGGGTACTGGGTTGCCGAGTGGTTCCCCCACACGGTCATATTCGTCACGTCGCCGACGCCGACGCCAAGCTTCGCTGCGAGCTGTGCCTTCGCCCGGTTGTGGTCGAGACGCATCATTGCGCTGAAGCGCTCGCGCGGAACGTCGGGCGCATGTGACATCGCGATCAGCGCGTTCGTGTTGGCCGGGTTGCCGACGACCAAGACGTGAACGTCGTCCGCGGCGTGCGCGTTTATCGCCTGCCCCTGCGGTTTGAAAATGCCGCCATTGGCCTCAAGCAGGTCACTCCGCTCCATACCTGCACCGCGCGGGCGCGCGCCGACCAGCAGCGCGACGTTGACGCCATCGAACGCGACGTTCGGATCGTCACTGATGTCGACAGAGGACAGCAACGGAAAGGCGCAGTCGCTCAGCTCCATGGCCGTGCCTTCCGCCGCCTTCAGCGCCGGGGTGATTTCGAGCAGGCGCAGCGCGACGGGAGTCTGCGGCCCCAGCATCGCGCCGCTTGCGATGCGAAAGAGCAGGGAGTAGCCGATTTGGCCGGCAGCGCCTGTAACCGTGACCGTGACCGGGCCGCTCCCCATCAGCGACCCAACTCCTCGATCACGGCGTCGGCAAACTCGGCTGTTCCCACCGCCGAAGGGTCGTTGCGGTCCTCCTTGAGGTCGAAGGTCACCTTCTCGCCCTTGCGGATCACCTCGGCGATCGCCTGCTCCAGGCGGTCACCGGCGTCGACCTCGCCGATGTGGCGCAGCATGTAGACGCCCGACAGCATCAGCGCAGTCGGGTTGACTCTGTTGAGGCCCTTGTATTTCGGCGCCGAGCCGTGCGTCGCCTCGAAGACCGCCGCCTCATCGCCGATGTTCGCACCGCCGGCAAAGCCGAGGCCGCCGATCATGCCTGCGCCGAGGTCCGAGACGATGTCACCGTAGAGGTTCGGCAGCACCAGCACGTCGTACTCGTCGGGACGCGACACGAGCTGATTACACAGGTTGTCGACGATGCGATCCTCGAACTCGATCTCGGGATGGCGTGTTGCCACCTGGCGCGCCACTTCAAGGAACAGTCCGTCGGTGAACTTCATGATGTTCGCCTTGTGCACGGCGGTCACCTTGCGACGGCCGTTGCGTTTCGCGTAGTCGAATGCGGCCTCGACAATTCGGTCACTGCCAAAGATCGAGATCGGCTTGATCGAGATTCCCGAGTCCGGTCGCACCTTTGACCCGAGCTCGGCGATCACCTCGATCATGCGCGCCGCTTCCGGGGTGCCCTGCTCGTACTCGATCCCGGCATAGAGATCCTCGGTGTTCTCGCGCATGATCACGATGTCGAGGCCGGGGTAGCGGGTGCGAACGCCCTCGTAGGCCTTGCACGGACGCAGACAGGCGTAGAGGTCGAGCTCCTTGCGGAGCTGGACATTGACCGAGCGAAACCCGGAGCCGACCGGCGTCGTCGTCGGCCCCTTGATCCCGACCGTCGTGCGCCGGACCGACGCGAGCGTCTCTGGCGGGAACGGATTTCCTGTTCGCTCGAACTCGTCGATCCCGGCCTGCTGCACGTCCCAGTTGAACTCGACGCCGGTCGCCTCGAGCGCGCGCCGCGTCGCTTCCGCCAGCTCCGGGCCCGTCCCGTCGCCGGGGATGAACGTCACATCATGCGCCACTTGCGGTTCCTTTCGTTCGCGCGCTTTGGCTCCATCGGCAAGGCGCGATGCTACCCACCTGGACGCCGGCGCGCCGCAACGCCGTGGCCGGTGCAGGCCGTCCACCGTCCGGCGGACGCCCTTACCATTAGGACGTGCAGCGTCGCGACAACGTCCAGCTCGCGCGGGTCTTTGGCATTCGCGTCGGGATCGAGTGGAGCTGGTTCATCGTGCTGTTCGTTGTGATCTTCGTGCTGCGCGACTACTTCGCGCAGATCCTTCCGAGCAGCTCGCAGGCTTTCACGGTCGCGGTTCTCAGCACGCTGCTGTTCTTCGTCTCACTGCTCGCCCACGAGCTGGGACACGCGCTCGTCGCGCGCCGGCTCGGACTGCAGGTCGACGGCATCGACCTCTGGCTCCTGGGCGGCTTCACGCGTACACGTGGCGAGATCGATACGCCGCTCGGCGAGGCCAGCCTGGCCGCTGCGGGTCCCGCGGTCACCGCCGCGATCACCGTGATCTGCATCCTCGCCGGGCTGCTTTTCACCAGCCTCCACCGTCTCATCGACGTGGCGCTGTTTAACACCAACCTGCACGTCAGCGCGCCGGTCGCGCTGTTGAGCTGGCTCGCGCTGATCAACTGCTTCCTGCTCGTTTTCAACCTGCTGCCAGCGTTCCCGCTCGACGGCGGTCGGATCGCTGAGGCGTTCGTCTGGCGCGCCACAGGTGACCGCAACCGTGCCGCACGCGCCACCGCACGGACCGGTCAGGCCTTCGGCCTGCTGGTGATGGCGACCGGCGTCCTCGTCGCCGCGCGAGGTGCGTTGCTTGACGGAGTGTGGCTGGTTCTGATCGGGCTGTTCCTGGAGCAGGCCGCTCGCAGGGCAGTCGTGCAGAGCAAGCTCGCCGACCGTCTCCGTGACGTGAAGGTCACCGACATCATGGACGCGCACCCGCTGACGATCCCGGGACGGACACCGTTGCTCGATGTCGAGGAGGACTTCTTCGTGCGACATCGCTGGCCCTGGTTTGCCGTCGTCGACGAGACGGGGCACTATCTTGGCCTGCTGCGACGCGAGCGCGTCGCGCAGGAGCTGGCCGGTGGACGACCGGCGCTCACGGCCGCCGAGGCCAGCGATGACGCTCCGCCGTGGCGGATCGACGCGTCGGCGAGTCTCGAGTCACTGCTCGGCTCGGAGGGGCTGCGGCTGCTCGGGGCGGTCGTGGCGGTCGACGCTGAGGGCGTGCTGCAGGGCGTCGTCACGCTGCAAGCGATTCGCGCTGCGCTCGGTGCGCCAGCTGGCGTATAGAGTCCCGGGCAGCAACCGGAAATGCCCCAACACGACGTCCTGATCATCGGCGCCGGTCTAGCCGGCCAGCGCGCAGCACTCGCCGCCGCCCAAGGCGGCGTTTCCGTTGCAATCATCAGCAAGGTGCACCCGGTGCGATCGCACTCGGTGGCGGCGGCAGGTGGCATCAATGCGGCGATCAGCGTTTCTGACGATTGGCGCTCTCACGCCTACGACACGGTCAAAGGCTCAGACTTCCTCGGCGATCAGGACGCGATCGAGGTGATGTGCCGCGAGGCCCCAGGCGAGGTGATGCACCTCGAGCACATCGGTGTCACATTCCATCGCAACGACTTGGGGGAGCTCGACCTGCGCGCCTTCGGCGGCGCGTCGATAAACCGCACGGCCTACGTCGCAGACATCACCGGGCAGGCCATCCTGCACGTGCTCTACGAGCAGCTCATGAAGCACTCCGGCTCGGTCGAGCGCTTTGAGGAGTGGTTCGTCACCTCACTGATCGTTGACGACGGGATCTGCGTAGGGGTCGTCGCGCGAGACATCCGCAGCGGCCAGATGGAGACGTTCGCGGCAAAGAACGTGATCCTCGCCTCGGGCGGCGCCGGGCAGTGCTTCAAGCCGACGACGAACGCTCTGATCTGTACCGCCGACGGAATGGCGCAGGCGCTGCGCGCCGGCGCACCGCTGATGGATATGGAGATGATCCAGTACCACCCCACGACGCTCGCCGAGAACGGCTTCCTCATCACCGAGGGCGCACGCGGCGAAGGCGCACACCTGCTGAACAAGGACGGCGAGCGCTTCATGGCCAAGACGGCGCCGAACAAGATGGAGCTCGCCTCGCGCGATGTCGTGTCGCGCGCCGAGCAGACCGAGATCAACGAGGGCCGCGGCGTCGGCCCAGACGGCCAGGGGATCTATCTCGACATCACCGTCGTGCCGCGCAAGCGCACACTCGAGGCGCTGCGCGAGATAGTCAACATCGGTCGCGACTTCGCGGGCGTCGACATCACGCGCGAGCCGATCATCATCCAGCCCGGCCAGCACTACATCATGGGCGGCGTCAAGACCGACATCGACGGACAGACACCGATCGAAGGGCTTTACGCCGCTGGCGAGGTCGCGTGCGTCTCCGTCCATGGCGGCAACCGTCTCGGCGCCAACTCGCTGCTCGACACGCTGATCTTCGGACGCCGATCGGGTGAACACGCCGCCGAGCGGTCGCGTGACACGCCGATGCCGACGGTATCGGGCGAGCACCTGCGCGCCGACGTCAAGCGCATCGAGGAGATCATCGCGCGTCCGCGCAAGGGGCGACGCGTCTCGGAGATCAAGGATGAGCTGGGCGTCGCCATGAACCGCCACGTCGCCGTGTTCCGCGACGAGGCGGGCCTGCGGACGGCCGCTGACACGGTTGCGCGACTCAAGCAGGAGGCTGCGAGCGCCTACATCGATGACCGCGGCCGGGTCTTCAACCAAGACGTGCTCGGTGCGATCGAGCTCGGCTACATGCTCGACACGGCGGAGACGATCGTGTTGGCGGCGATCGAGCGCAAGGAGTCACGCGGCGCGCAGTTCCGCACCGACTACCCCGAGCGCAACGACGCCGAGTGGCTAAAGCACATCGATGTGACCCTCGGCGCGGACGGCACGCCGGAGCTGTCTTATTCGCCTGTGACGATCACGCAGTGGCAGCCCGAGGAGAGGAAGTACTAATGGCCGGAGACACTTCCTGGGAGGCACAAGGCTGATGCCCGAGTTCAGGCTTCGTTTGCGGCGTTTTGATCCTGAGTCTGGTGGGGCGCCGTATTGGGATGAGCATGTTGTGGTGTTGGATGGGCATCGCTCGGTGCTTGAGGGGATTTTGCAGGCGAGGGGTCGTTTTGATGGGTCGATTGGGATTCGTTGTTCGTGTCGTGCGGCGATTTGCGGGTCGTGTGGGGTGCGGATCAATGGTCAGCCTGGTTTGGCGTGTCATACGCATTTGGATGCTGCGCTCCAGAGCGGTTCGGGTGGGGTGATCGTGGTTGAGCCGATGGGCAACATGCCGGTGATCAAGGATCTGATCGTTGACATGGATGCCGTGCATTGGAAGAAGGTGCGGTCGGTGACACCGTGGTTGATTGGTCGCGAGCCGGTTCCTGAGCGCGAGTACTTGGTTGACCGCGAGTCGATGGTTGACGTGACGCAGTCGATGGCGTGCATTCAGTGCGGCGCGTGCGTTTCGGACTGTCTTGCGATGGAAGTCGACCCTGATTTCACTGGGCCTGCGGCGCTCGCGAAGTCCTACCGTTTCGTTGGTGATCCGCGCGACGACGAGCACTATGAGCGGCTGCGCTACCTCGCTGAGGACCCGAGTGGCATGTACACGTGCACGCACTGCTTCAAGTGCGTCGATGCGTGCCCGAAGGACGTCAACCCGATGGGTCAGATCATGCGGTTGCGCCGGATCGCGGG
>JBEKBL010000058.1:0-9244 GCA_050015415.1 Solirubrobacteraceae bacterium | reverse complement strand
CGCTCGAGAGCGGCTGCGATCACCGGCGCCTCACGTGGAACCCCGGGACTTTTCACGACGCAGCGCACGCGCTCGAGCAACTCGAGCCCGTCGCCGCCGGTGTGGATCTCGACGCCCCGCTCGCTCAGTTGCCTCGCCGCCTCGCCCGCCACACGGTCAAGCCCGATCACCTGCTCGGAGGCAGAACGCAGCGCGAGCGACGCGGCGCTCCCCGACCGCGCGAGGCCGACGACGAGGTATGGACCGCCCGGAAGCTCGGGCCTCACCAGATCGAGTGCTGGTTGATCGCGAGGCCGAGCGCGATGCCGACTGCCGCGATGAGCTGGAAGCGCTCGATGCTCTTCGACCATCCCTTCAGCCCGACGTGGTGTTGAATCGGCGCCTTGATCGAGTGCTGGTAGATGACGAAGCCGATCGCGGCTCCGACCGCCGCGATGATCCAGAAGCGCAGGATGATCTTCGTCTCCGACCAGCCCTTCAGCTCGAAATGGTGATGGATCGGCGCCATCATGAAGACACGCTTGCGGAAGGCCTGGAAGGAGATCACCTGGATCAGCACTGACAGTGCCTCGAGCACGAAGATCCCGCCGATCAGCAGCAGCAGGACCTCGCTCTGGGTCATCACGGCGAGCCCGGCGATCGCGCCGCCGAGCGCGAATGAGCCGGTGTCACCCATGAAGATCGTCGCCGGAAAGGCGTTGAACCAGAGGAAGCCGACGCTGACACCGAGCAGGCAGCTCGCAAAAAGCGCGAGATCGCTGAATTGTGGTCCCGAGATCGCGGCGATCAGGACGTAGGCCAGGAGCACGATCGCCGCGCAGCCGGTGGCGAGGCCGTCGAGACCGTCGGTGAGGTTGACGCCGTTGGTCGTGCCGGCGACCACGAGGTAGATGAGTACCGGGTAGAAGATCCCCAGGTGGATGCTCGAGTCGCCGATGTGCAGCTGGAGGTTCGACGACAGGCCCGCCTTGTGGATCGCGACCCACCATAGGCCGACGGAAATCAGGGCGAGACCGATCAGCTTGGTGCGCGCCCGCAGACCGAGCGAGCGCTGTCGCACGATCTTCATGTAATCGTCGGCGAAGCCGAGCAGGCCGCAGGCGAAAGTCGCGAGGAAGACGCCGACCGCATTCCAGCGGAAGCCGGCGAGGACGAGGTAGGGCACGGCGAGCGCCGTGAGCATGATGATGCCGCCCATCGTCGGGGTGCCCGACTTGGTCAGGTGGCCCTGCGGTCCGTCGTCGCGCACCTGCTGGCCGAACGAGCGGCGCCGCAGGAACTCGATGAACTTCGGACTGAGGAAGATGCAGATCAGCAGCGACGCCGTGCCGCCGATCAACAGCCCCCGGGTGAGCTGGCCACCGGTGGCCGCCGCGATCATGTGCCGGCCCGCATCAGCGTCAGGCGTCGCGCGACTGCCTCGAGCCCGACTCCGCGCGACGCCTTGACCAGCACGACGTCATCGCGCTGGAGCAGCGGTGCGAGCACGCCCGCGGCCTCGGCAGCGTCGGCGACGTGGAAGTGCTCGCCGCCGACGAACGTCTCACCCGCCACGCGCGCGAGCTCACCTACGGTCACGAGGATCTGGACGCGCGCGTCGGTCGCCTGGTCCCCGAGCTCGCGATGGTAGGCCGCTGCGTCCCCTCCCAGCTCGAGCATGTCGCCGAGCACCGCCAGCCGCCGCACGGCAGCGCTGTCGGAACGAAGCGCTTCGAGGGCTGCGCGCATCGACATCGGGTTGGCGTTGTAGCAGTCGTTGATGATCGTCACGCCGCCGGCGAGCTCGATCCGCTCGCCGCGGAGGCCTGAGAACTCGACTTCGAGCCGCTCGGGCACGACGGCGCCGAGCGCCCGCGCGGCGGCGATCGCCGCGCACAGATCGAGCAGCAGATGGCTCTGGCGAAACCCCGGCTCGATCCAGCTGCGCTCACCGAACGCGTCGATCTCGACGCCGTCGTCCGCGACGCTCGTGACGCTCACGTCGCCGCCGGGGCCGAAACGCACGACGGCCGTCTGCTCAGGCAGGTAGGGGTCGAGGAGCGTTTCGCCGGCGGGGATCACGGCGGTGCCCTGCTCCGGTAGCGCGCGCAGCAGCTCGGCCTTCGCCGCGGCGATCGCCTCGACGCTCCCGAGCTGTTCGAGGTGGGCCGCTCCGATGCTGACGATCACGCCGACGTCGGGCTCGCAGATCGCAGCGAGCTCGGCGATCTGCCCGGCCCCGCGCATCCCGAGCTCGAGCACGAGCACCTCGGTCCCGGCCGGCGCGCCCAGGACCGCGAGCGGCACGCCGATCTCGGTGTTGTAGTTGCGTGGGCTGGCGACGGTCGTGCGCTGCGAGGCGAGGAGCGCCGCGAGGATGTCCTTCGTCGACGTCTTGCCCGCCGATCCGGTTACGGCGATGACCTTGGCGGCGAGCTCCAACCGCCAGGCATGTGCCAGCGACTGGAGCGCCGCCAGTGGGTCCTGCGCCTCGAGGACGGCTCCGCCGGTGACCCGGTAGCCGTAGTGGGGACCGACCAGCACGCCCCAGGCCCCGGCTTCGAGGGCTCGCTGCGCGAAGCGCCCGCCATCGTCGTGCTCACCGCGCAAGCCCACGAACAGATCCCCAGGCTCGGCGTCGCGGGAGTCGATGATGACGCGCGAGGGACCGCCGTCGGGCGCATCGGCGAGCAACCGCGCACCCGACGCCGCCGCAATGCGAGCCGTCCCCCAGTCCTTCACTGGGCGTGCGCTTCCACGGGACGCAGATGCTCGCGCGCCACCGCCGCGTCGTCGAATGGGATCTTCCGGCCGCGGGCGAACTCCTGCCCCTGCTCGTGACCCTTGCCGGCGATCAAGACCACGTCGCCGCTACGGGCGAGCGAGATGGCACGAGCGATCGCCGCGCGCCGCTCGACGATCGCCTCGACCGTGTGCTCGCCGCCTGATTCGACGCCGGCGAGGATCTCCTCGAGGATCGCGGCGGGGTCCTCTGAGCGCGGGTTGTCGGAGGTCACGAGCGTGATGTCCGCGAGCTCCGAGCTGATCCGACCCATTTGCGCGCGCTTGCCACGATCACGGTCACCGCCGCAACCAAAAACGCAGATCAGGCGCCCCCCGGTCAACGCGCGGGCGGCGCGCAGCACGTTGTCGAGCGAGTCTGGCGTGTGCGCGTAGTCGACGAGGACCGCGAACGGCTGGCCCTCGTCGAGCGCCTGGAAGCGGCCCGGCGCGGGAGTGGCCGTGGCCAGAGCCTCGGCTATCTGCTCGAGCGAAACGCCGAGCTCGTGGGTGACGGCGACCGCGGCGAGGGCATTGGCGACATTGAAGGCGCCGGGCAGGCGCGTGACGATCGTGAGCTCGCCCTCGGGTGTCAACACGCTGAAGCGCGCCTGCGCGATGCCCGACCGCAGGTCGCGCGCGCGGTATGCGGCCGGCGCGTCGATCGCGTAACTGACGGCGTCCGGGCGCTCGTCGAGCAGGCGGCGGCCGTAGGGGTCATCGGCGTTGACGACGGCGATCGCGGGATCTGACTCGAACAGGATGCGCTTGGCGGCGAAGTACGCCTCCATGTCCTGATGGAAGTCGAGGTGGTCCTGGGTCAGGTTCGTGAACACCGCCGCAGCGAAGTGAATCGCGTCGGCGCGGTGCAACGCGAGCGCGTGCGAGGAGACCTCCATCGCGCAGGCGCGGTCGCCCGCGTCGCGCATCGCTGCGAAGCTCGCCTGCAGGTCGATCGCCTCGGGCGTCGTGTGAATCACCTCTCCGTCGACGCCACCGATCACCGACTTGACGGTCCCGAGCAGCGCGCATTGCTCGCCCGCCGCTTGGAGGATCTGGCGCGTCAGAAACGCTGTCGTTGTCTTGCCGTTGGTTCCTGTGATCCCGATGACGCGGAGCGCGCCGCTTGGATCGCCGAAGAAGCGCGCGGCCAGCGGGGCCATCGCCTCGCGTACCGATTCCACCCTCAGCTCGGGCACGCCGAGTGACAGCGCCCGCTCGACCACGAGCGCGCTCGCGCCGCGGCGAACAGCCTCGGCAGCGTGCTCGTGTCCGTCGCTGCGAGCGCCCGTGACACAGAAGAACAGCGTCCCCGGGCCAGCCGCACGGCTGTCGTAGGCGAGCCCCGTGATCTCGACCGGTGCGCCGCCTTGGCTCAGCTCCGAGAGCAGCATGAGGGCGGAGTTTAGGCCGCGGTGCAGATCAGCTCGGCGGAATCTTCAGGTAGCGCAGCGCCCATTCCATGATCTGCTGCCAGGCGTGCGCCGGCGCGTCGGTGCCGTAGATCGCGCCGTCCTGCGGCTGATCGACGACCACCTCGACCTCGATCCGAGGATGATTGGCGGGGGCGAAACCGACGAACGAGGCGACGTACTTCGCGCTCGAGTACTTGCCATTGACCGCGATGTTCGCGGTGCCGGTCTTGCCGGCGAGCGTGTAGCCGGGGATCGCGATCTCCGATGCGGTGCCGCCCGGCTCGAGCACGCTTTCGAGGATCGTGCGCATCTCGGCCGCCACGGCGGGGCTGAGGATGCGCCTCCCAGCGGGCTCGCGCTGGCGGACGCCGCCGATCGACTCGACGACGTGCGGCGCGCGCAGGATGCCGCCGTCGGCGATCGCGCCATAGGCATCGGCGATCTGGATCGGCGTCACCGATTCGCCCTGACCGAACGGCAGGTTGCCCATCGAGAAGTTGTTGTAGTCGGCGAGTGCGGGGACGATGCCCTGTTCCTCGCCCGGAAGGTCGATGCCGGTCAGGGCACCGAAGCCGAACCGCCTCACCCAGTATGCGAAACGCTGGGCGCCGAGTTTCTGACCGATCTCGACCGCGCCGATGTTGCTCGACTGGGCGATGATCCCGGTCGTCGTCAGGGTCTCATTCGGATGCGGCGATGAGTCGTGAATGATGCGAGTGTCGAACGCGAGCTGCGAAGGGATCCTGAACAGCGTGTTCGGGTTGATCAGGCCGTCCGAGATGGCGCCGCCGACAACGACGATCTTGAACGTCGAGCCCGGCTCGTAGTTGAGCTGGATCGCGCTGTCCTGCCAGTTTGCGCCGCTGCCGGGATGGTTGGGGTTCGCACTCGGCCAGTTCGCGAGCGCGAGCACCGCACCGCTCTGCGGGTTCATCGCGATCGCCGTCGCGCTCACCGGGTGGTACTGCTGCGCGACTCCGGCGAGCACCGACTCGGCCTCCTGCTGGAGCGCCGCGTCGAGCGTGAGTCGCACGTCCTGTCCCTGCACGGCCTGGCGCGTGACGTTCACGCTGATCGGCGTGCCGTTCTCCGCATAGACCGTGCTCGTCTGGCCGCTCTGGCCGCCGAGCTGGCGGTTCAGCTGCTCCTCGATGCCGCCGGCGCCGGCACCGCTGAGATGGACACCGCCGAGGACCTGCCCGGCGAGCGAGCCGAAGGGATAGTCACGATAGTTGTCGGTGCTCAGGGCGACGCCCGCGATCTGGAGCGCTGCGATGCGCTGTGCGCGCGCCGCCGGCAGCTGGCGCGCGAGGTATTGAAAGCCGCGCCGGGCGGTGAGCTTCGCCGCCAGTGAGGACGCGCTTTCGCCGAGCAGCGGGGCGAGCTTGAGCGCCGCACGTTCGGGGTCTCTCACCTCGTAGGCCGAGACGTCGTCCCCGGGCTCGGTCAGGGCGAGGGCGTCGCCGTTGCGGTCCACGATCGCTCCGCGCAGTGGCGTGACGGTGCCCGAGACGACCTGGTGGTTCTGGGCCACTGCGCTCAGGCGCGAGGCCTGGAGGGTTCCGAGATCGGCGGCGCGCAGAGCCGCAATCGCGAGCAGTCCTGCGAACAGGACGAAGAGCAGGCGGACTCGCCGTTGCGCGAGCGCCACTCGCTACCCGCTCGGGGCCGTGGAGCCGCCGCCGGCGCCGACGGCGGTTGGCGTGCTCGCCGCAGCCGGAGCACCCGAGACGCTCTCGCCGGGACCGGTCGTCGACGCCGTCGTGTTCGAGGACCCGCTAACTGTCGGGGCGCTGCTCGGCGCCGCGACGGCGCCGGCCGATGTCGAGCTCGTGGTAGTCGTCGTAGCGGTGGTTACGCTTGGCGCGATCGGAGCGGTGAGGCTGGCGGCCGCTGGCGTGAACAGCGGCGCCGTGGGCAGCGTGATGGAGGCCGCTGCGCTAGCGGCGTCACCGGCGCCGTAGCGCAGGTAGACGACGTTGCCAGCCGGCGGGTAGACCATGCCGAGCGAGGCCGCCTCGGAAGCCACGTTGCGACCCGGCTCGGCTTGCGCGATCGTCGTCTCGGCAGCTTCATTGACCTGAGTCAGGTGCTGGATCTCGTTCACGGAGTGCGCGATGCTCGCACCGAGCCGCAGGATCGCCACCTGCATCGCGACGATGCCGAGCAGCGCGAAGGCGACGAGCGCGATCCAGACGCGCCCGCGGATCAAGCGGTCGAGGAACGGAGCGTCGAGCAGCCGCGCGACGGGGCCCGATTGGCGGCTCGTGCGCGGGGCCACGCGTGGCCGGTGGGCGGGACCGGAGACGCGCCGCGGCGCAACCGGCGGGCGCAGTGGCGCTGGCGCCGCGGCGGCTGCCGAGCGGGAGCGTGCGGCTGCCGCGGAGGGCGGGGTCATGCGCCGCCCTCGAGCTTCCGCGCGCTGCGCATCCGCGCGCTCGCCGCGCGCGGGTTCGACTGGAGCTCGGCGGCGCCGGGGAAGGTCGCACGGCGACGCGGCAGTTCGGCCTCGGGCGTGCGGCCACAAACGCAGACCGGCAGGTCGGGCGGGCACGTGCAGCCGCTCGCTCGTGCGGCCATGAACTGCTTGACGCGGCGGTCCTCGAGTGAGTGGAATGAGATAGCCGCGAGACGCCCGCCGGGAGCGAGGATCTCCCAGGCGAGCGGCAGCGCCGCGTCGAGCTGACCGAGCTCGTCGTTGACGGCGATCCTGATGGCCTGGAACACGCGCTTCGCCGGATGGCCGGCGGCGAAGCGGGCCGGCGTGGGAATCGCTCCCGTGATCACTTCCACCAGCTCCAACGTCGAGTCGATCCGTCGCGTCGTGCGAACCGTCGCGATCGCGCGCGCGATCTGGCGTGCGTAGCGCTCCTCGCCGTAGTCGCGGAATATCTGTGCGAGCCGGCGCTCCTCCCAGTCGTTCACAACGGCTAACGCCGACAGTGCCTGGTCGCTGTCCATTCGCATGTCGAGCGGCGCGTCATAGGTGTAGGAGAAGCCGCGCTCCCAGGCGTCGATCTGCATCGAGGAGGCACCGAGATCGAAGTAGACAGCGTCGGCCTCGACGCCCTCGTCGCGCAGCTGGCGCAGGCCGTCGACGAAGCTCGAGGCGATGAAGCGCGTCGTCGCGCTGACCTCGCGCGCCAACTCGGCGAAGCGCTCGCCGGCGGTCTGGTCGCGATCGATGCCGATCAACGTCCCCCCCGCACCGATGCGCTCGGCGACGAGCCGCGCGTGACCGCCGCCGCCGGCAGTGCAATCGACCACGATCTCGCCCGGCCGGAGATCGAGAGCATCGATCAGCTCGGCGGCGAGCACGGGCACATGCGTGATCGTCATGTCAAGCAGTGTTGCCAAGTGCCGGCCTGATCTCTTTGACTGCGGCGATGAGCTCCTCGTTCACGGCCTTCCAGGTGTCGCGCGCCCACACCTCGAGCCGGTTCGTGACGCCGTTGACGACGACGTCGCGCTCGATGCCGGCCTGCGCGAGCATGCGCGGCGGCACGATCACGCGCCCGGCAGCGTCGAGCTCGCCATCGTGCGCATTGGCGCCGTAGAAGCGGGCCAGCGCCTCGCGCTCCTCGGACAGCGGGTGGCAGCTCTCGAGCAGGTTTGCGACGTAGGCGTCGAATACCGGCGTGCACCAGATCGAGATGCAGTCACTGACGTCGCGCATCCGCGCGAGCGTTACGCCGTCGGAGAACGGACCGCGGAACTTGACCGGAATCGTGAGCCGGTTCTTTGCGTCCAGTGTGAATTCGAACGATCCGCGAAATGCCACGCGCGCCTGCCCACCTTCGAAGAAGTCGAACCGGGCTGGAAGGGGCGGGAGGAACCCCTCCAGCCAGGTTCGCTGGGGCGAGCATGCCCCATTTCTCCCCACTTGTCAACACTTGAATTGCCTACTGCCCCACCAGCGTCCACTTTGCTGGCCGAACCATGCGGCCAGCTCGCGTCGTCGCGGGCCGCGCTCTAATCTCCAGCGCACGATGAGCGCTGCCACCGGGGGACGCGCGGTACCCGACCTCGTGAGGCGGGAGCCGTGAACGCGCTTCGCGCGCGGGCCAGGCGCCGTTGCGGCCTCGTGTTTGCATGCTGCGCCGTCGCGGGAACGCTCGCAGCGTGCGGTGGCTCCTCCTCGGCCTCCAATTCGAGCGCGCAGGGGGCTGATCCAGCGAGCGCGGTGCCGGCGTCGGCGCTGGCATACCTCCAAGCCGACGTGCGCCCGAGCGGATCGCTGGCGCAGAGCATCGACGCCGCGTCCAAACGCCTGCTCGGAATCAGCGATCCAGGCCCGAAGCTCGACGCGCTGATTGACAGGTCAATGGCCAGCGGCGCCAGCTACGAGACGGATATCAGGCCCTGGCTTGGCCACCAAGCAGCTGTCGCAGTGCTCGCCGGCACGACGACGGCACACGCGGAGTACGCCGTCATCGTCGACCAAACTGACAGCGCCAAAGCGAAGGCGGCGATCAAGAACCCGGCCCTGTTCTCGAGCGGCGCCGGGAGCGCCGACACGCTCGCGCAGGCGAGCTACCGCGGCGTCAGCTACACCGAGGACGTCACCTCGAAGATGGACGTCGGCGTCGTCGGCGACTACGTCGTCGTGGCAAACGATGCCGCTTCGTTCGACGCGATCGTCGACACCGAGAAGGGCGCGGCGTCACTCGCCGCCAGCAGCGGCTACAAGCAGGCGCTCACCGGCGAGCTCAGCGGCGCCGACGGCGTCGCTTACCTCCCGCTGCTGCGCCTGATCGATGCGCTGGTCCCGGCAACGACCAGCGAGAGCCCGACGGCTGCGGCAATCCTGCAGCAGCTCCGCACGCGCTACGCGAACGCGATCCTCTCGGGCTCGGCCCGGTTCGATGCGAACGGCGCCGCGCTCGACTTCGCCGAAAGCGGCGCCGGAACGTCGAGCTCGAACGGCGAGACGAATCCGATCGCGACGCTCCCCGACGGATCGTGGCTCGCCATCGGCCTGACGAACGTCGGCCCCTCCCTGGGCAAGATCTTCACCGAGCTTGGGCAGCTCGGAAGCACGGGCGGCCTGGGTAGCTTCACATCGTCGC
>JBEKBL010000057.1:0-11437 GCA_050015415.1 Solirubrobacteraceae bacterium | reverse complement strand
GTCATCGGCGGGACGAGTCTGCTCGGTGGTCGCGGCAAGATGGTCAACGCCCTGCTCGGTGGTCTCGTGATCGCAACGATCTACAACGGAATGGGCCTACTGAGCCTCTCCGCGGACATCCAGTACATGGTCACCGCAATGGTGCTGCTCGCCGCCGTGACCGTTGACGCGCTTTCCCGCCGCGGCCAAGCCGCCTAACCGCGAGGCCGAAATCTCCGGCAGGAGCGCTCGAGCCAGGCGTGCCGTGCTCTGTGCCGCTGCGTGGACCGCCAAGTAGACTCGCCGGCGATGCCTGGCAGCTCGTCACAGAGCCGCATCGGGTGGATCGGACTCGGCGTGATGGGCGCCTCGATGTGCAGGCACATCCTCGAAGCCGGATATTCGGTGACCGTCCATACGCGCACGCGCGCAACCGCCGAGGGGCTGATCGGCGCCGGCGCCGTCTGGGCCGATACGCCGGCCGACGTCGCCCGCTCGGCCGACGTGACATTCGCAATCGTCGGCTTCCCGGCGGATGTCCGCGCGGTCTTCCTCGGCCCCAGTGGTGCGCTGGCCGCGGCGCGCGGGGGGAGCGTGCTAATCGACATGACGACCAGCGAACCGCAGCTCGCTGCCGAGATCGCCAACGCCGCAGCCGCCAAGGGCGTTGGCGCGCTGGATGCACCGGTGTCCGGTGGTGACGCCGGCGCACGCAACGCGACGCTGTCGATCATGGTCGGCGGCGAGCGCGCGACGCTCGAACGGGTGCGCCCGCTGCTTCAAATCCTCGGCAAGACGATCGTCCATCAGGGCCCGGCCGGAGCCGGCCAGCACGCCAAGCTGGTCAACCAGATCCTGATCGCGAGCACGATGGTGGGGGTCTGTGAGGCGTTGCTATATGCCCACCGGGCCGGCCTCGATCTCGAGACGGTGCTCGAGTCCGTTGCCTCGGGGGCGGCCGGTTCGTGGTCGCTGTCCAACTATTCGCCGCGGATGCTCGCCGGTGACTTCGAACCCGGCTTCGCCGTCGACCACTTCATCAAGGACATGGGCATTGCGCTGTCCGAAGCGCGGCGGATGCGGCTGTCCGTGCCCGGGCTGGCGCTCGCCGAGCAGCTTTACGTCGCTCTCAGCGCGCAGGGCTACGGCCGCAAGGGCACCCAGGCACTCGTGCTCGCGCTGGCTCGGCTCTCGGACATCGACTGGACGACGGTCGGCGCCTGACGTCGGTCGCGCGGGCCTTTGCCACAGGCGTCTGCGCGGACGGCGACTCGCCGCGGCACGTCCAACCGCCTCACAACTCGATCGTCAGGGTCTCGATGTCCTTCGGATAGGCGGTGAGGAGGTCGATCCCGTCCGGCGCCACCACCACCGTGTCGGAGTGGCGAAAGCCCCCGACCTTCGGGGAGTAGACGCCGGGTTCGATCGTGAACACCATCCCCGCCTCGATCAGGGTGTGGTCGCCCACGTCGAGAAACGGCGGCTCGTGGTTACGCAGCCCGATCGCGTGGCCGACGTGCTGGCGCCAGTAGGGCATCAGGTCGTTCGCAGCGAAATAGTCGAGCACGGCCTGGTCCACATCCGCGCAGGTGATCCCCGGCCGCAGGCAATCCAGGGCCACCTCCTGTGCGGCGACCATGTGGTCGAACAGGCGTCGTGCCTCGTCGCTCGGAGGTCCGACGATCAGCGTCCGCTCGAGCTCCGCGTTGTAGCCCCAGATCGGTGCGCTGGTTTCGGTCACGAGCACGTCCCCGTGCTGAAACTCGATGTTGTGGGCAATCGCGTGCGCCCAGGCGCTGCGCCGCCCGATCTGGCCCCGATATCCCACCGACACACCGTCGGAGGACGCCTGCTGCCCGCCGAATGACGGGCCGAGCGCCTCCAACATCGCCAGCGTCGACTCGTGTCCGGCGCGCAAGCTCGCCTGCGCCTCGGTGGCGCCTGGCCGCGAGTACAAGGTGAGCAGCCGGTGACCCGCTTCACACCAGCGAGCGCTCTCGCGGATCAGCGCGATCTCCGCGTCACTCTTCAGCACCATCAGGCTCTCGATGAACGCCGAGAGGGCTGTTGTTTCGCCGCCCATCACCTGACTCAGCGAAGGCCCCGCGTAACCGAGGATGGCGGGATAGCCGTCGCTGTCCGCAGCGAGCGCGCCGGTGATGCCCATCCCGCCCGAGGATCAGCATCGGGTGTTCTACCCCGGGATACTCCGGATAGGACTCGACGCGCTCAAATTCGGTTTCCTCACGCACCCGCTCCACCTCGAACCCGGGCACGAAGACCACCATCTCGCCTGAGGCGTTCGCGGCGAACGCGACTGGGCGCTCGGTCGCAAGAAAGCTGAAGCTCGTGAAGTACTGGATGTAGTGCTCATCGAACAGCACATAGCCGGTCAGCTTCTGATCTCGGATGTGCGCCAGCAGCCGCTCGCGCCTGGCACTCAGCTCCTCCCGGGGGATCCCCGTGATGAGGTCCTGTTGTAGCTCTCTCGACACGGCGGACTCGAATCCTAGAGTCTCGACGCCGAATCCCTGTCCGGTTGCGCGCTCGCGCCGGCCGAGGCTATCGTGCTCGACGTGGAAGCCAGTGCACGGACCTGCCGATGACGAAACTCATTGGCCTCGACGTCGGCACGTCGTCGTTGAAGGGGCTGGTAATCGACGAGACCGGGACCGTCCTCGGCGAAGCGGAGCGGTCATATGCGTTCGACACGCCGCATCCCGGATGGGCCGAACAGGACCCCGAGCTGTGGTGGCAGGCGGCGGAGGCTGTGCTCAATGAGCTCGGCGCGGGGGACGCCGATGGGATCGGACTGAGCGGCCAGATGCACGGTCTCGTGGCACTCGGCGCCGACGATCGGCCGTTGCGCCCAGCGATTCTCTGGAACGACGGTCGTGCGCAGCGCGAGTGCGAGCTGATCGAGCAGCGCATCGGCGTCGAGCGCCTGATCGAGTTATCCGGCAATCGAGCGCTCGTCGGTTTCACCGCGCCGAAGCTGCTGTGGCTCGCCGAGCACGAGTCGGAGGTCTACCGGCAGATCCGTCGCGTCCTGCTGCCGAAGGACTACGTCCGCCTGCGGCTCTGTGGCGAGCACGCCACAGATGTCACGGATGCCTCCGGGACGCTGCTGTTCGATGTTGCCGCGCGCCGCTGGAGCGACGAGCTTTCGGCGTCGCTGGAGGTTCCGGCGGAGTGGTTGCCGAGCGCGCTCGAGTCCGGCGCCCCGAGTGGCTCGACGCCGGCGGGCGTCCCGGTGGCGGCCGGCGCCGGTGACCAGGCCGCCGGCGCGCTGGGCGTGGGTGTGATCGACCAGCAGGGCCCGGCATCGGTCGTGCTCGGTACGAGCGGGGTCGTGTTCGCGGCGCGCGAGCGCTACAGCGCGGACGGCTCGCTGCATTCGTTCTGCCACGCGGTGCCATCCGTTTGGCATGTGATGGGCGTGATGCTCTCGGCCGCCGGCTCACTGCGCTGGCTGCACGACGTGCTCGGCGGCGATCCTGGTTTCGCTGCGCTGCTCGAGGACGCGGCGCGTTGGGGCCCCGGAGCCGAGGGTCTGCTGTTCGCGCCGTATCTCGCGGGTGAGCGCACGCCATACGCCGACCCCGACGCGCGTGGCGCATTCATTGGCCTGGGGCTGCGCCACAACCGCGGCGCGCTCGTGCGCGCAGTCCTCGAGGGTGTCGCGTTTGCCCTTGACGATTGCTTTGACCTGGTCCGGGCCCAGGGCGGCGCTCCGCGCCGCGCGCGCGTATCAGGGGGTGGATCGCGCGGCGACCTCTGGCTTTCGATCCTCGCGGCGGTACTTGACCTGCCGCTCGAGCGTACGGTCGTCGATGCCGGGGCGGCCTTTGGTGCGGCGCTGCTGGGCGGGGTCGCGGGTGGAGTGTTCGCCGATCCTTATGAAGCCGTTGCTGCGTGCGTGCGCACAACCGAGACCATCGAGCCGGACCAGGGGCTCGCGGCCGCCTACTCGGAGCTGCGGCCTTCGTTCACGGCGCTCTACCCGGCTCTTGCCGAGCTTCGCCGGCAGGCCCGTTGAGCGCTCGACGGCACGGTTGTTGCTATACGCCGAAGATCAGCTCCAGCATCAGTTGGTCGGCGGGCTCGTGATGGCGGCCTTCGCCGCTGGCGAGTAGCGCCGAGTAGTCCTCGCCGCGGATCGCGTCGAGAGTCTCGCTCGAGAAGGCCGGGGTGGGTTCAGCGAGCTGGCCGGCGCCGGCCTTTTCACACGCCTCCTGGATCCGCTCGTCGGCGTCAAACGCCGCTGCCTTCGCAGCGAGGATCTTGTAGTTACGGATGCAGCCGCGGGCGAACGCCTCATAGACGTCGCCATCGTCCTCGCTACGGTACGCGCGCGCGTCGAAATGGCGCGGCCCGTCGTAGCCGGCCCGCTCCAGCAACCGCACCGTCAGGAACGCCTCCTTGAGGTCTTCGGCGCCGAAGCGGAAGTCCTGGTCGAAGCGCGGGCCGTTCTGGGAGTTGAGGTCGACGTGGAACAGCTTCCCGGCCCACAGCGCCTGCCCGACCGCGGCCGAGAACGACAGGCCGGCCATCGACTCGTGCGCCATCTCCGGGTTCACACCGACGATGTCCGGGTGGGCCAGCGTCTCGATGAAGTGCAGCATGTGTCCGGTCGTCGGCAGATAGATGTGGCCGCGCGGCTCGTTCGGCTTGGCCTCGAGCGCAATCCGCGTCTGGAGTCCTTGCGAGAGGACGTAATCGCAGAGGAAGTCGACGCCCTCGCGGTAGCGCTCGAGCGCGACGCGGGGGTCTCGTGCCGCCGCCGACTCGACGCCCTCGCGCCCGCCCCAGAGCACGAACACGCCGGCGCCAAGCTCGGCGCCGATGTCGATCGCCGCCGTCGCCTTGCTCAGCGCAAAGCGGCGCACCGCGGGATCGGCGGCCGTCAGGGCGCCGTCCTTGAAGACCGGCTGGGTAAAGAGGTTCACCGTCGTCATCGGCACGCAGAGCCCGGCCGCGGCGACGGCCTTGCCGAAGCTCGCGACGATCCGATCACGCTCCGCGCCGCTCGAGCCGAACGGGACGAGATCGTCGTCGTGGAGAGAAACTCCCCACGCCCCAACCTCGCCGAGCCGCGCAACGATCTCCTCCGGTGCGATCGGCGGGCGGGTCGCCACGCCAAACGGGTCGCCGCCACGATGGCCGACCGTCCACAGTCCAAAGCTGAACCGATCATCGGGCGCGGCGGCAAACGGATCAGGCATCACGGTCCTTTCGTTGCGGGCCCGGTAGGTATACAGGGCGGCCGTCGTACCGGTAGTCGCGGCACACCGACCGAGCACGACTGGGCTGCTGAGCCTCTCAGCAGAAACCCGATACGTGGTCAGGCGCGATCGTGCTGCTAGCCGGATGCGCTATCAGTCGCGGCGCAGCCGTCTGAGCGGCGTCCGCGCTTGGCCTAAAGCCAAGCATCAAACGTAAAGATATCGCCGCAAACCGCCGATATTCGGAGGGATGCTGGACCAGCCGACCCTCGAGGAGCAGGCTGCCATCGCCGCGTCAATGCGTCGGCCGGGTTCACGGATGACCCCGCGCGAGCGTGTTGCCGAGGGCGTCGGTGGCGGTGCGTTCGTTGCTGCCGTTGCGGCGCTGTGGCTGCATCAGCCACCGCACGCTTTTGACCTCGGCCCAGCAATCGCATGCTTCGTGGTGCTCGTAATCGCGTCGCGGATCCAGATCGATACCCCGTTTGGCTTCACGGTCCCAACGCAGCTGGCGTTTGTCCCGCTGCTCTTCGCGTTGCCACTCGCGCTGGTTCCGGTCGCCGTTTTCGTCGTCATGGTCGTCTCGCGGGTGCCGGAGCTCGTCAAGGGCGATCTGCGGGTCAGCCGCCTGATTCAGGCATTCGGCAACTCCTGGTTTGCGCTCGGCCCGGTCGCGGTGTTCGAGATCGCTCGCGTGAGTCCAGGCCAGGCCGGGCCTGCTCTGCTGGTGGTTGCGCTGGCAGCGCAGTTCTTCATCGACTTCGTCGGCTTCGCCTTTCGCCTCGGTGTTGGGCGCGGCGCGACGCTCGCCGCGCAGTTGCGCGGGACGTGGATCTACGTCGTCGACGCCGCACTGTCAGGCGTCGGCCTGCTCGTCGCCGAGGAGATCCATCGTGCGCCGATCGCCGCTCTTGCCCCACTCCCGTTGCTGGGCCTCGTCTGGCTGTTCGCGCGCGAACGCCGCCAGCGCCTCGAGAGTCTGATCGAGCTGAATGACGCCTACCGTGAGGCGCGCGACGAGGCGGTCGCTGCTTCAACCATGAAGTCCGCCTTCCTGCGCAACGTGAGCCACGAGATCCGCACGCCGATGAACGGCGTGATCGGCATGAACGACCTGCTGCTGACCACGGAGCTCGACCGGGAGCAGCGCCGTTATGCCGAGCAGGTCGCAAGCTCGAGCCAGCACATGGTCGCGATCATCGACGACATCCTCGACATCTCGAAGATCGAAACCGGCCGCATCGAGCTCGACGTGAGGGACTTCGATCTACACGAGACAATCGATCAGGCATGCGCGCCGGCGCGCGCCGATGCTCTCGCCAAACATCTGGAGCTCAATCTCGAGTTGGATCCCCAGCTGCCGCAGCGTGTCCGCGGTGACAGCACGCGCGTTCGTCAGGTGCTCATGAGCCTCGCAGCCAACGCTGTCAAGTTCACCGTCGAGGGCTCGGTCACGGTGCGGGTCAGCGTCGCCGCTCCCGGGGACGGCGGGCGGATTCGATTCGAGGTGCTCGACACCGGCATCGGCGTCGAGGAGTCGATGCTCGAGCGGATGTTCGAGCCGTTCATGCAGGCCGACGTTTCGACGACGCGCAAGTACTCAGGAAACGGCCTCGGTCTCGCGATTGCCAAGGAGCTCGTGGAGCTCATGGGCGGGTCGATCGACGCCAACAGCGAGCTCGGCGCCGGGAGCAGGTTCTGGTTCGAGCTCCCGCTTCCCGAGGCGCCGGCGAGCATCGCCCCCTCGGCACGCGAGCAGGGCGCTGCCCATGCCCAGCGGCCGACCGAGCGGCACGGCGCACTCGTGCTCGTGGTCGAGGACAGCCCCGTCAACCGCGTTGTCGCGGTCGGCGTCCTCGAGCGGTGCGGCTACCACGTTCACGTCGTCAACGACGGGCGCGAAGCGCTCCAGGCGCTTTCGATGCAGCGCTATGACGCGGTGCTGATGGACTGCCAGATGCCCGACGTCGACGGTTACCAGGCGACGGAGGAGCTCCGGCGCCGTGAGCGAGGCGGCGCCTATCACACCCCGGTGATAGCGATGACCGCGCACGCCATGGTCGGCGACCGCGAGCGATGCCTTGCGGCCGGCATGGATGACTACCTGAGCAAGCCGGTGCGCTCGCAGGCCCTGGCAGAGGCGCTCGCGCGCTGGATTCCAAACGCCGGACAGCGAACGGAAGGCGTCGCAAACGGCAAACCGCGCGGCGGAGACGAGCGAGAGATCGCATGACCGAGTCGCTCAGACGTCCTGATAGATGCACAACACTCGTCAGCTTGACCACAGCTGCCGATACTGCTGTTGACAGCGAGGTGGAACGCAGATGAGCCCAAGAACAACCAGTGATGGACCCACACAGCTAGCTTTCACGAGCTCGCAGGCGGCCAGCTACCTCGGGGTGTCGCTGGCAACCGTCCGCAGGTGGAGCAACGACGGCTACCTGCACGGATATCGAACGCCGGGCGGACAGCGACGATTCTCGCGTGAGCAACTCGACGCGTTTCTGCGGTCGCTGAGCAGCGCTGACGGCGACGACACGCTGACAGCGGCTTAACCACCACCAGCCCGAGAGCACCGCCGCGCGAACGGCGCCGCATTCCCGGGCCAGGGCTAGGAAGTAACTGCTTTTGCCGCCTGCGGTCCTATCGCCTGCGGCTGCTGGGTCCTCAATGAACGCCCGGCATCTCAATACCTCCCGGTCTCTTCGGACGGGTTGTGCGTAGCAAACCTACGCATCCCGCGCCAAGTGTGTCACACCTACGTATCTCTTTGCAATCCTCTTTAGACGTGCAAGCACGATTGCAAGGCTGCGCAGCTGCACGCACGTCTTCACAATCCTGCTAGCCCGTGCGTGCCCGCCGCGTTCAGCCAACGCCGCGACCGAAAAGCCGACTAGGCTCGTCGCCACCAGTGGCAGCCGTCTTGCGAGCCAACCCGCCGCTACGGCGTCTTCTCGGGGCGTGGCTGCAGTCGTGCCTCGGCACGGGCGCCGGCTACGTCGCGCTGCTGCTGCTCACATACCGCTACCTGCACACGTCGTGGGCGATTGCAGCCGTCCTGCTGTGCGAGTTCGTGCCAGGGATCGCGCTCGGCTCGCCGTTTGGCGCCCTGGCCGACCGCTACTCCAAACGGCGTCTCATCGTCATCGCGAACCTTCTGCAGGCGGTCGCGTTTGCCGGCCTGGCGTTCGCTCATACCGCGGTGCCGATCCTCGGGCTCGCACTGCTGGCCGGCGTCGGAAACGCGCTCCAGCGTCCCGCGCTGCGCTCCGCGCTTCCGGGTGTGGCGGGCGGGCAGATACAGGTCGCCGCCGCGCTGTACGACACCTGCCGCTGGATCGGGATGACTGCCGGACCGGCAATCGCCGCCGGCTTGTTCGCGATCTCCGGAGTGGCTCTCCCGCTCGCCCTGAACGGTCTCAGCTTCCTGATCGCTGCCGGCGTCATCACCACGATCACCTTCGGTGCGCCGGCGCAGGCCGCGACGACCGACGGGACGCGCCGCGCAGGCGTGCGGGCCGGTTTGAGCGAGGCCTTTGCGGCGTGGCCGGCGATCGCGGCGGTCGTTGCCTGCTCGGCCGGGTGGATCGTCGGGGCCGGCATGCTCAATGTCTGCGAGCCGATCCTCGCGAGGAAGGTTTTGCACGGCAGCGGCAGTGACTACGCGTTGCTGGTCGCGGCCTACGGCGCCGGGATGGTCACCGCTTCGTGGCTCGTCGCTCGCCGAGGCTCGATGCCGACCAACGTTCTGATCCAGCGTTACGTCGGCGCGCTCGTCCTGACCGCGGTCGGGATGGGCGGGAGCGCAATCGTCGGCAGCGTGCTGCCGGCGGCGCTGACTTTTGCAGCGACTGGCTACGCCAACGCCCTGCTCGTGGTGAGCGAGACGCAGCTGATCCTGCTTCGAATTCCCAGCGCCGTGCAGGGTCGCCTGTTCGGCGCCAAGGACATGTTTGAGAGCGCATGCATTCTGCTCGGGCTGGTTGGCGCGGCCGCACTCGTTTCCACAGAGGGTGTCCGCTTCACGCTCGCCGCGGGCGGAGGATTCGATGTCGTCTGCGCGATCGCCGCGGTTGTTGCATTTCGCCGGGACCGGACCGCGCCGGTGGTGCCCCGCGATGGTGAGTCGGTCTCGCTGGCGCCGACCGCGGTGACCGGCTTCGTCCGTCCCGCCTCGTAGCGGGCGCCGTCGGGCTTCGCCGCCGGCTCAGGGAAGCGCGGCTCCGGCGATCGCCGCGAGCACTCCGACGACCGCCGCGCCAACCAGCGTCTGCACCACGCCCCGCCGCAGCAGGAGCAGGGCCGCGGCCGCGGCGGCGAGCAGGCCGAACTGCCAGCCCGTGTGCAGCGCGGCGGCCAGCGCGATCGCGGCACCGAGGATCGCGCCGATTGCCGCCGGACCGGCGCCGTCCAGAAAGGCTCGCGCATTCTCGCTCGCCCGCAGTCGCTCGAAGCGGGGCGCCCCGACGAGGATGAACATGAGCGACGGAGTGAACGCGACGAACGAAGCGAGTAGCCAGCCCAAGATGCCATGCGCCGCGTAGCCCACCGCGGCAACCGTTGCCACGACAGGCCCGGGCGTGATCTGCCCGAGCGCGACGGCCTCAAGGAAGCGCGCGTTCGACATCCAGTGATAGGCGTGTACGGCGTCGGCCTGCATCAGCGGGACGATCACGAAGCCGCCGCCGAATGACAGCGCCCCAACCTTTAGCGCGGTCCACGTGAGCGCTCCGAACCCACCACGCGCCGCAACTGCAGTGGCCAGGACGCCGAGCGGTGCGCCGTGCAGGCCGGCCGCGGGCGAAGGCGATCGCTGGGCGAGCAGCTCGATCAAGCCGCAGCCAAGGAGCACCAACACGAGGTATGGCCCGACCAACGCTGCCGCCGCTGTGCTTGCAACGAGATAGGCGACCCAGCGCGCTCGGCGCGCTCGGTGGTCGCGAACGCGCTCGAAGCTGGGACCGACGAGCGCGCGCGCGGCGTGTAGCGCGACGGCCGCAACGGCCGCGCCGGCGCCGGCCCCCGCACCGCGTACCCAAAGTGGCGGCGAGCGCTCGAGGAAAAGCAGCGACAACAGCAGGATCGAGACGATCGCCGGCAAGATGAAGCCGATTGCGCCGATCAGTGCCCCCGCCGGCCCGCCGACGCGGTACGCGCAGAAGATCGCGAGCTGGGTCGAGGCTGGCCCTGGAAGCAGTCCACAGGCTGCGTTCGCGTCCTGGAAGGAGCGCGCATCCATCCAGCCTTCGCGCTCGACGACGAGCTGACGCAGCAGCGCGATGTGCGCCGGCGGTCCGCCGAAGCCGGTGAGGCCGATCCGCGTCCACTCCCGAGCGATCGTGGGGAGCGGCGCGCGCGGCGCCGGCTGGCCCCGATCCGCCGGCGGCCCGCCTGCCCCAGCCGCGCCGCCAGACTCGTCGTCGGATCGCGCCGAGCTCATTGCCGCACGCCATCCTAGTCAGCCCGGGACCAGCGAATGTGAGCGTTTGGCGACGGATCGTCGCCGGTGCTGAGTCCGAGGCGTGCGGCTCGACGTCGGATGGTGGCTCGTGGACCGCGCGACCGGCTGAGGTAGCGTTGGCGGCGTGTGGGTTCAGCGCGCGGTCGACCTTGGAGCGCGCCCGCGCGGCTTCCACCTGATCACTCGCGAGGTGACCGAGGCGCTCCATGAGGTCGGCCAACTTCGCGTTGGCCTGCTGCACCTGCTGATTCAGCACACCTCGGCTTCGCTGGCGCTCAACGAGAACGCCTCGCCCGCCGTCAGGCGGGACTTCGAGAGTTGGTTCAACGCCGCGGTCCCCGAGCGCGCCGGCTTTTGGACACACACCCTCGAGGGGCCGGACGACATGCCGGCTCACGTCAAGGCGGCGCTGCTCGGCGCGTCGCTGACCGTCCCGATCAGCGACGGCCGGCTCGCGCTCGGGCTCTGGCAGGGCATCTACCTCTGCGAGCACCGCGACCGCGGCGGTCCGCGGACGGTGCTGGCCACCGCATGGGGTGAGGTTGCGGACGGCGAGGGCTCCTGAAGAAGTGGGCCTCGACGCCGATCGCGCGATTCACGACGGCTTAGTCTCCTGTCAGCGATGAGCGCCATCAGCCGGTTGACCCGAGCGTGGACGCGCCTGCCGGACTGGCTGGCAACGCGCGACCGCGGGTTCTCGGCGCTGCGCCGCGCGGGTCGCACAGCGATCGTCATGCCGGGCACGTTCGCACTAGGCGACAAGGTGATCGGC
>JBEKBL010000056.1:0-9352 GCA_050015415.1 Solirubrobacteraceae bacterium | reverse complement strand
TGGCGATCATGGGCTCGCTGTCGGTCGAAGGCCCGGTTCTGGCATGGGTCGCCGACCACCGCAAGCACCACACGTTCTCCGACGAGGAGGGCGATCCGCATTCACCGCACGTCGGCCACGGCGCCGGCATCAGCGGCATGCTGAGCGGTCTGTACCACGCGCACATCGGCTGGCTGTTCGAGAGCAACGGCCGCGCCGAGAAGAGCCGCTACTGCCCCGACCTCGTCGCCGATCCGACGATGCGGAGCATCCATCGAGCATTCCCGTTGATCGTCTTCGCGACGATCGCCATCCCGTTCGCCGCCGGCTTCGCCTGGGGTGGCACGCTCGGAGCGGGCCTCGAGGCTGCGCTCTGGGCGGGGTTGGTGCGGATCTTCCTCGTCCACCACGTGACGTGGTCGATCAACTCGGTCTGCCATTTCTTCGGCCAGCAGCGCTTCGCCACCGGCGACCAGTCGCGCAACGTCTTCTGGCTGTCGCTGCCGAGCCTCGGCGAGTCCTGGCACCACAACCACCACGCCTTCCCCCGCTCCGCGTTCCACGGCCTGCGCTGGTATGAGTTCGACCCGTCCGGCTGGGTCATCTACACGCTCGAGAAGCTCGGGCTCGTCTGGAACGTCGTGTCGGTGGATCGTGAGCACCAGGCCGCCAAGCTCGCGACCGCGACGCGCTGAGCGCAACCCGGCGCCTGCGGCGCGACTTGACGCCCCTGGGACGCAGCTCGCGCTGAGCGCTCCTCCCGAGCGCCCGCGCCTGCGCGGCGCGTCCCACAAGTGGGCCTTCTTCGTCTCGCTCGCCGCTGGGATCGTGCTGATCTGGACCGCCCCTGCCGGGCGCGCGAGTGCCGCTGCCGTCCTTTACGCGATCGCGGTCGCCACGCTGCTCGGCGTCAGCGCGCTTTACCATCGCCTCGGGTGGCGGCCGCAGGCCCGCCGCTGGATGCGCCGTCTCGACCACGCGATGATCTTCGTGCTCATCGCGGCGACGAACACGCCGTTCGCGCTGCTCGCGCTCCACGGCGGCCTTGCGACCGCCATCCTCGCGATCGCCTGGGCCGGAGCGCTCGGGGGAGTGATACTCCAGCTCGCCTGGACCGACCACCCCAAGTGGGCCTCGGCGGGCATCGGGATGGCGCTCGGCTGGGTCGGCATCGCTACCCTCACACAGCTGCCCCGAACGATCGGCTGGCCCTCGGTCGCGATCCTGATCGCCGCCGGCGTGATCTACACGACGGGCGCGGTGATCTACGCGCGCGAGCGACCAAACCCCTGGCCCGGCGTGTTCGGCTACCACGAGATCTTCCACGTGCTCGTCCTCGTCGCCTGCGCGATGCAGTACGGCGTGATCGCCTTCGTCGTCCTGCCCCTGGGGGCCGCCGGCAGCGCCTGACGCTTCGCCGAGTCAGTTGCGCACGCCGATCGCCGCACTGCCACGCAACCGCGCGGCCGCCTCAGCGCACCCCGACCCGAGGGCACATGCGCCTGAGCCCACAGGTGGCGCACTCCGGCGAGCGGCTGTGGCAGGTACGCCGACCGTGGCGCAGCAGGTTGACGTGCAGCTCGAGCTCCGCGCCGGGCGGTGTGAGTGCGAGCATCTGGTCGTGGAGCTCCTCGAAGGGAGCACCGGGGCGTAGCAGTCCGAGGCGCGTGGCGACGCGGGAGACGTGGGTATCGACCGGCACCTCGGGCAGGCCGAAACTGAACAGCAGGACGCAGGCGGCCGTCTTGCGGCCGACGCCCGGGAGCGCGCAGAGCGCGTCCCGGCTCTGCTCGAGCGGCGCCGTCTCGATCCAGTCGAGACTCAGCGGATCTCCGATCGCGCGAAGGATCTGCTGGATCCGCTGCGACTTCACCCGCGATATGCCGCCCGGGCGGATCGCCAGCTCGACATCGGCGAGTGGTGCGTCGCGGACCTCCTCCCAGCTCGCGAAGCGCTGGCGCAGAGCGAAAAAAGCGACATCGCGGTTGCGGTCGTTGGTGCTCTGCGAGAGCACGGTCAGGATCAGCTCGTCAAGCGGCCGCCGATGCGGCACGGCCGCCGGAACGCCGTAGATCTCGCGCAGTCTCGCCCTGATCCGGGCGACACGCGCGCGACTGGGCGCCGTCCAGCTCGTCGATCTCATCGGCCACATCGTCGCGCGTTGCGCGGCCTGTGGTTCGTGCCCAAGCACGTCGGGTAGCATGCGCCCTCAGGATGCTCCGCCGCCTTCCCGCTCAGATCGAGCGTCGGCTGCCGAAGGGTTGGACGGATCTGCTGCGCCAGCTCAGCCTGTTCGGTGGCGCCTACCTTGCCTACCGCCTCGTCGAGGGGGCTGTCGACGGCCATAGCGCTCCGGCTTTCGCGCACGCGCGCGAATTGATCTCAATCGAGCGCACGCTGCATATCTTCGTTGAGACGAGCGTCCAGAGCTGGGCCTCGGGCAGCCACGTGCTGATGGTACTGGCGACCTACCTGTACATAAACGCGCAGACAACGATCCTGGTCGCGCTGCTGCTCTACCTCTACCTGGCCCACAACCGCAGCTTCTACTTCGTACGCAACATGGTGTTCGTGGCGATGGCGCTCGGCCTGATCGGCTACGCGTTCTACCCGACCGCACCGCCGCGCTTCCTACCCAACTGGGGCTTTGTCGACACCGTGTCGCAGGTCACCAACACCTCGCCGCAGAACAACGACATCATGAAGGTATTCATCAACCCCTACGCGGCGGTGCCGTCGATGCACGTCGCATTCGCTGCGATGATCGGCTGGACGCTGGTGCGCCTCGTGAAGAGCAAGATCGCCCGCGTCTGGTGGGCGCTGTGGCCGTTTCTGATCGCATTCGTGACGGTAATCACGGCCAACCACTTCCTGCTCGACGCTGTCTTCGGTCTGATGACTGCGGCGATCGCCGCCGCAGTCGCGCGCCGGCTGGCGCGGATCCGCCCGCACGTCTGGGCGTTCCAGCCCGCCGGGCCGGCACTGACGCCGCCGTCTACGGCGAGCGTCGCAATCTCGTGAGCTCGCCGGAGCTGACCACGCCGCCGACCGGTCGCCGGCCGGCGCGCGCGGCGCGCACGGGAGAGCGCCGGGCGATCGTCCGCAACCGGCTGATCGAGTCGCGCCTGACGCCCAACGCGATCTCGCTCTCAGGCCTAGTACTCAACATTGCCGCCGCCGTACTGGTCTGGGAGCGCCACTTTTTCATCGGCGGCATCGCTTTCATCGTCGGCTCGATCATGGACACGCTCGACGGCCGTTACTCGCGGATGTCGGGTAAGGGGACGCCGTTCGGCGCCTTCCTCGACTCAACGCTCGACCGTCTCGAGGAAGGAATCGTGCTGACCGCGGTGGCGGCGACGTTCGCGCGCCAGCACGACCAGCTCGCGGTAGCCGCGGTCGTCGTCGCGGTTCTCGCCTCTTTGATGGTCTCCTACACTCGCGCGCGTGCCGAGGCGCTCGGCGTCGAGTGCAAGGTCGGCCTGGCCACGCGCGCGGTGCGGGTGACGATCCTGTCGGTCGGACTTGTCTTCGCACGCGGAGCCTCGCTCGGGCATTTCTCGCTGCTCGCGGCCGCGGTCTACGTGCTGGCGGTGCTCAGCGCGTTCACGGTGCTGCAACGGATCCTGCACGTACGCTCGGAGCTCCGCGCTTCGAGCGCGCAATAGGTGCGCAGCACCACAGTGCGTGTACGCTTTCCCCGCACCCAGGAAAGGTTGAGTCCGTGACTCCCACAAATGGAAACGGCGGCGCGAACGGCGGCGCGACAAACGGCAGCGCTCGCTACCAGCACGAAAAGGTGCGAGTCGCGATCATCGGCGTCGGCAACTGCGCATCAGCGCTCGTGCAGGGCGTCCACTATTACCACGACGCCGATCCGGCCGAGACCGTGCCGGGCCTGATGCACGTCGACCTCGGCGGCTACCACGTCCGCGACATCGAGTTCACCGCGGCCTTCGACATCGACGCCGACAAGGTGGGCAAGGATCTCGGGACGGCGATCTGGTCGGGACAAAACAACACGATCCGCTTCGCCGAAGTGCCAGAGCACCTCGGAGTCGAGGTTCACCGCGGGATGACGCTCGACGGCCTCGGCAAGTACCTCTCGCAGAGGATCGAGAAGGCGCCCGGCGAGACCGCCGACATCGTCGGCATCCTGCGCGACACCCACACCGATGTCGTCGTCTCCTACCTCCCGGTCGGCTCCGAGCAGGCGACGAAGTGGTACGTCGAGCAGGTCCTTGAAGCCGGGTGCGCGTTCGTCAACTGCATCCCGGTCTTCATCGCCCGCGAGAACTACTGGGGCCGCCGCTTCAAGAAGGCGGGCCTGCCGATCATCGGCGATGACATCAAATCGCAGGTCGGCGCGACGATCGTTCACCGTGCGCTCGCGAGCCTGTTCGCCGACCGCGGTGTCAGCATCGTCCACACCTCGCAACTCAACGTCGGCGGCAACATGGACTTCTTCAACATGCTCGAGCGCGAGCGGCTGGAGTCGAAGAAGATCTCCAAGACGAACGCCGTCACTTCCGTGATGGACCACGAGCTGCCGGCCGATGACGTGCACGTCGGCCCATCCGACTACGTGCCCTGGCTGACCGACCGCAAGTGGGCGCACATCCGCGTCGAGGGACAGGCCTTCGGCGACGTACCGCTCAGCGTCGAGATGAAGCTGGAGGTCTGGGACTCGCCGAACTCGGCCGGGATCGTGATCGACGCAGTCCGCTGTTGCAAGCTCGCGCTGAACCACGGCGTCAGCGGACAGCTCGACGGTCCGAGCTCATACCTGATGAAGTCTCCGCACCGCCAGCGACCCGACCACATCGCCCGCGCCGACACCGAGAAGTTCATCGCGCGCTACAGCGGCCTTCCGGCAAGTCAGCCGAAGGCTGGCGCGCGCATCCGCGACGCGCGCTAGCGCACCCAGGCGCGCCGCGCCTATCCTGAAGCGGTGCCATTCCAGATCGCCCACGTCTCGCCCGAACCGTGGGAGTCGGACGGCGAGCTCGGCGTTTACGTGGACTCGGTCGCGACAGAGCTCGCGCGGCGCGGGCACCGCATCCTGATCGTCGCGCCCTGCTACTCGCCGCGGCTTGCGGCTGCGTCGCGGCGTGCGCTGCGGGAAGCGCGCGAGCACCCGGAGCAGCTGTGGAGCACGGACGGCAGCCCGGCGCTGTTCGCGGCCGGCGAGGTCGTGGCGGTCACGCCGGCGAACCGTCCGGGACGTAGCGTCGCCGTCCCGGTCGATGTCGCGCGCACCGTCGAGACGCTGCTTGGCACGCTGCCGCTCGACTTCGTCCACGTACACGAGCCGTTCGCACCGAGCACGGCGAGCACAGCGCTGCGCCACTCGCGCTCGCTCAACATCGGCACGTTCCACGCCCCCGCCGAGCGACTGATCTCGACCCAGGTGACGCGCCGCTTCGTCGAACTGTTCTTCGGTCGACTGGATTCGAGGCTCGCGAGCTACGGCGCCACCGCGGCGATGATGAACGACCACTTCCCCGCCGACTATCGCGTCGTGCTGCCCGGCGCCGAGCTTCGCGACGCCACGCGCCGCAGCACTCCGGGCGTGCTGCACATCGTCTACATCGAAGAGGAGGAGCGCGCCGGCTTGCGCGTTTTCCTGCGAGGCCTCCGCCGCCTCGGCGTCGACGGCGACTGGCGCGCGACAGTCCTGACCGGACGCGGCTCGTCGAGTCGTGTCCCGCTGCGGGCCGAGCTGGTCGAGCGGGTACGCGTCGCGACGCCGGACGAGCTCGATCGCGGGGCGCTGCTGGCCGAAGCCGACGTGGTGGTGTTCGCTTCGGCCGGCGCGATGCCGGCGCCCGGTCTGGCGCTCGCCGCGATCGGCGCCAACGCGGTGCCGGTGGCGTCACGCATCCCCGTCTATGAAGAGGTGCTCGGCGACGGCGAGCGCGGGCTCCTCTACGACCCTGGTGACGCCGAGCTGCTCGCTGCACAGCTGCGCCGAGTGGCGGCGGACGGCGCGCTCCTCAAACGACTTCGCGGCGCCGGCAGCGCCCTGCGACAAGAGCTCTCCTGGGGTCGCGTCGCAGACGAGCTCGAAGAGGTCTACGAGCTCGTCGCTGCGCGACGCCGCGACGCCGCCGGCGACGCCACCATCCGTCGCGGGCTCGCCCGCCGGCCACTGATCGACGTCGACCTGCACATGCACACCGACCACTCGCCGGACTGCGCGACGCCAGTCGAGGTACTGCTCGCGACAGCCCGAGCGGAGGGTCTGGGCGCGATCGCGGTGACCGATCACAACGAGGTCTCGGGCGCGCTCGAGGCGGTCCGCAAGGCGAGTGGCATCAAGGTAATCGTCGGCGAGGAGATCAAGACCGCGAGCCAGGGCGAAGTGATCGGCCTGTTCCTGCAAGAGAAGATTCCGCGCGGCCTGACGCTCGAGCAGACGGTGGCCGAGATCCGCCGTCAAGGCGGATTGGTCTACGTGCCGCACCCGTTCGACCGCCTGCACTCGGTTCCCGACTATGAGCACATGCTCGCGATTCTCGATGAGATCGACGCCATCGAGGTGTTCAACCCGCGCGTAGCGATCGCCTCGTTCAACGACGAGGCAGCGCGGTTCGCGGCCAAGTACCGCCTGATCGCAGGCGCCGGATCTGACGCACACGTCGCCGCCGGCCTCGGCTCGGTGCGCGTGCGAATGCGCGACTTCGATGGGCCGGAGGAGTTCCTCGAGTCGCTGCGCGACGCCGAAATCCACACGAAACCGACAAGCCTGCTCTACGTCCAGGCGCTGAAATTCCTCGAAACCAAGGCGACGCCACCGCCAGCGCGCAGAGCACGACGCGAGCGCCGCGTGCGACGCGCCATGCGCAAGTCCTGATGCACTCCCAAGGACAAGCCAGCGGCCCACGGAAGATTGAGCGGCCGATGCCTGCGACCGACGACGAGATCCGCGAGCGCTACCTCGACCGCGCGATCCGCGAACTGAACCTGCTCTCACGCGAGATCCAGGAGTGCACGGCGTGTCCGCGCGGCTCGCTGCTCCCGGTCCTCGGCTCGGGACATCCGCAGGCCGACGTGATGCTGCTCAAGTACGCGCCGCTGCGTTCGGAGATCGAGGAGGGCGTCGCTTTCTACGGCCGCTCGGGCACGGCGCTAATGAAGTCGCTGCGCCGGCTTCAGATGGATCCGCTGGCGGTCTACGGCACGCTGTTCGTCAAGTGCCCGGTCAGCGACACCTCACTCGCCGGCCCGGACTGCCTCGCACGCGTCGCCGAGGAGATCGCGATCGTCTCCCCCAAGATCATCGTCCTGATGGGTCTCGACGCACTCGAAGCGCTGAACGAGCTGGCTTTGCCGCTCGCCTCGCCAGTCGAGCCGATCGTCGGCGAGCTGCAGGAGCTGACGGCGCAGATCACCGCGCTGCTCGTGCCGAACATCGACGTCGCGCTCGACGAGGAGGAGACCAAGCGCGCGTTCTGGTCGGCGTTCCGTGCGCTCGGCCAGTGGTACGCGGAGCTGCCGCCGTACTAGGCGCCCACCGAGGCGCCAGCTGGAGCGCAGACGCGCCCGGCGTCTGTGGGGGCGAACCTGGGGGCGAGATCGCTCCCAGCGGTTGCCGCTCCCGCGCAGGCGGCGAGGTACGCTGCTGGCCAATGGCGTCGCGACTCTTCCGCAGGGGGCCGGTCGGCCTGCTTGTGCTACTAGCGGCGCTCGTTGCGCCGAGTGGCGTCCTCGCGTCGTCGCGCATCCCCCAGCGCTACCTGATCGTCCCCAACCACTCGATCGCCGGCGTCGTGATCGGTGAGGGCGCCGGTCCGGTCGTCGACGCGATCGGACCGCCGCGCGGTCGCGCCGAACCGGCGGGCCCGCAGTGGCTCTACGGTGCGCTCGACGTGTGGATGAACTCCGAGCAGCTGACGGTGCTCAACCTGGAGGTTGCGCCAGCGTTTGGAGCGAGCGAGAGCGAGGCGAAGAGGTACGAGACGACCCGAGGGATCCGCGTCGGCAGCACGATCGGCGCCGTCGAGAAGGCCTATCCCGCCGCCAGGTGCGCCACGAAGATCCAGGGCTGCGTGCTCAACTCGGATAACCGATCGACCTTCTTCCTCGTGGCGAAGAGCAATCACGCGCTGACCAGCTCAACGCCGGTCCTCGCACTCGAGATCAGCTGACGAGCAGGACGATCTTGCCGAACTTCGCGCCGGCCGCAAAGCGCTCGTAGGCGGCAGCCACCTGATCGAGCGGGAAGGTTGCCGCGATCGGCACCACGACGGTCGCGTCGGCAAGCAGCGGCAGGACCTGTCGCTCGAGCGCGCGGGCGGCCAGCGCCTTCTCCTCGAGCGGCCGCATCCGCAGCATGGTGCCGCGGATCAGAGCACGCTTGGCCATCAGCGGGCGCAGATCGAGCTCGCCGCGCGCGCCGCCGCCGATCCCCACGACCGCGATCCTGCCGCCGCTCGCGAGCGCGTCGATGTCGGCCGCGAGGTTCGGCGCGCCGACCAGCTCGAGGATCACGTCGAACGGCCCGTGGTCGGGAAAGCCCTCCGGAGCGATCACGCTCGCGCCAAGCTGCGCCACCGCATCCCGGGCCCTCGGATCGCGCACGGTAGCATGGACGCGGACGCCCGCTGCGGCCGCGATCTGGATTGCGGCGGTCCCGACTCCGCCGGCGCCGCCATGGACCAGCAGTCGCTCGCCCGGGGCCAGTGCGCACTGGGTGAACAGCGCGTCGTGGGCCGTCGTGAAGACCTCGGGCACCCCACCCGCGGCCTCCCAGCCAACGCCATCGGGCACGGGCATCAGCTGGCGCTCGTGCACGACCGCCAGCTCCGCCTGGCCGCCACCGCCGACGATGGCCATCACGCGATCGCCGAGCGCGAAGCGCCTTGCACCCGAGCCCAGAGCGGCGACCTCGCCCGCGAGCTCGAGGCCGGGGATATCGGGAGGCGAGCCGGGCGGCGCCGGGTAGTGCCCGGCAAGCTGGTGCATGTCAGCTCCGTTGAGTCCGGCGGTGCGAACGCGCACGAGGACCTCACCGCCGCCGGGCTCCGGATCGGGATGCTCAGCGAGCGCGATCGCACCGTCGGCGATCGTGGCGGCGATCATCTACTCAGCAGCGCGACGCACTCGATGTGCGGCGTCTGCGGAAACATGTCGACGGGGGCGACGCGCTCGAGCCGCCAGCCCGCCTCGACGAGCTGGGCCGCGTTCGGAGCAAGCGTCGTCGGATTGCAGGAGACGTAGACGATCCGCCTCGGCGCGGTCTCGATTATCCGGCGCACCACCTTCTGCGAGAGGCCGGCGCGTGGCGGATCGACGACCACCACGTCCGGGCGCCCGGCGCGCTCGCGCAGCTCACGCATCGCGAGGCGGACGTCGCCGGCGTAGAAGCTCG
>JBEKBL010000055.1:0-9399 GCA_050015415.1 Solirubrobacteraceae bacterium | reverse complement strand
AAAGCAGGTCGTCGAGCGGATTGCCGAGAATCCCGAGAACCTGTTTCGGGCGATCGCGCTGGAGGAGCTTGGCCAGAGCGGCGAGCAGGGCGGCGGCGCGATCCAGGCCGCCCTGGCCGGCGGGCTATCGACAGCTTTCGGCGCGATCATCCCGGTGTTGCCGTTCTTTTGGCTGCACGGCTACACCGGCATCGCCGTGGCGGCTGGGGTCTCGCTCGTCGCGCATTTCGGGGTCGGCGCGGCGAAGTCCGTCTTCACGCTGCGCAGCGCGTGGTCCTCAGGCTTCGAGATGACGATGGCGGGCGTCCTGGTCGGCGGTGCGACCTACCTGCTCGGCCTCGCGATCGGCACCGGCTGATCAGATCACGAGCACCGCGGCGCCGCTGAACACCCCGGCGCGCAGGTCGCCGAGAGCTTGGTTGGCGTCCTCGAGTGAGTACGTCGTCACGTGGGATCGCACTCCGGCCTGTGCGGCGAGCTCGAGGAACTCGAGGCCGTCGGCGCGGGTCAGGTTCGCGACCGAGCGAACCGTGCGCTCGCCCCAGAGGATCTCGTAGGGGAAGGCCGGAATGTCGCTCATGTGAATCCCGGCGCAGACCACGGTCCCGCCCGGCCGGACCGCCTTCAGCGCGAGCGGAACGAGCGGGCCGACCGCGGCGAAGATGATCGCCGCATCCAGCGCCTGCGGCGGCGCCTCGTCCGAGCTGCCTGTCCAGACTGCGCCGAGCTCGCGCGCGAGGGTCTGTGCCGGCTCGTCGCCGCTGCGGGTGAAGGCGTAAACCTCGCGTCCCTGCCAGGACACCAGCTGCGCGAGGATGTGAGCCGACGCGCCGAATCCGTAGAAGCCGATTCGCTGTGCCTCGTCGCACATCGCCAGCGAGCGATATCCGATCAATCCGGCACAGAGCAGCGGCGCGATCTGCTCCGGCGGACCCTCCTCCCCGAGCTCGAAGCAGAAGCGCTGATCGGCGACTGCGTACTCGGCAAATCCGCCATCGATGTCGCAGCCGGTGAAGCGCGCGTGCTCGCAGAGATTCTCGCGCCCGGCGCGGCACTGCGAGCAGTCACCGTCAGTCCACCCAAGCCACGGGACGCCGACGCGCCGTCCGTCGGCGACGCTTCGCGCGACGATCTGATGGCCGAGGACCCGCGGCGGCATGGCGATCGCGACCTCGCCGTCAAGCAGATGTAGATCGGTGCGGCAGACGCCACACGCCTCGACTTGCAGCAATAGCTCGTTCGGGGCGGGGGAGGGAACGGGAAGCTCGACCGGGCGCAGCGGCGCGCCCACCTCCTCGAAGACCATCGCGCGCATCGTCGCCGGCAGCTTGCTCACTTTCCAATCGTTGCGCATCGGCGCCGCAAGCTTCGATTCCCTGCCTAACCGGCATGCTCGGCCGCTCGCCCGACGGTGTTGGCGAGCATGCCAGGCCCCGCCGCGTGTGCGACACTGCGGCAATGGGTGGCCTGTTGTTCCGGTTGATCCGGATCCTTCGCCGCAAGTACCAGAAGCGCCAGCAGGGCCGCTGATCGCTGGGCGAGATCGTGTGCGGCGACCGGCGCCGGGAAGGGTCCCTACGGGCGTCCTCCTCTCGCTTGCCGCCGCCGTCGCCGGTTGTGGCGGCACGACAACGGCGACTCCCAGCTTCTCCGCGATCGCGAACACGACCTGCGCGAACGCGGACGCTGAGATCGTGGCGCTCCCGCCAGAGCGTCGCTCCCTGGTCTCGCTCGCCCGCGCGGCGCGGCGTGAGCTGCCGATCGTCCGCAACGAGCTGGCGCAGCTCTCGGAGCTCACGCCACCGGCGCGCAAGGCGAGGGAGTTCGCGAGCGCGCTCGCCAGCACGCGGCGTGAGCTCGTGCTCGTACCGCGATTGATTGCGGCGGTGCACACGGACAACGCCGCACGGATCGCGACGGTGGCGCTCGCCGCGGACGAGGCGGACATGCAGGCCAAGACGGCGATGACCTCCCTCGGCCTCGGCGCGTGCGCCCGAGAGGTCGTGCCGCGCGGCTCGCGCTAGACGTTCACGACCGCCGAGGCGTGCAGCACCTGGCCACTCGTGCCGATCGCCTCGACCATCACGTAGGGCCCCACCGTGGGTGCGCTGATCGTCGTCTCGAAGCCGCTGTCGGGATACGTGCCGACAGGCGACAGCTGCTTCGGGGAGGGACCCGCGAGCACGGTCCAGCTGGCGACGTCGGTCGCCCCATTCCAACTCACGTAAAGTGCGGTGCTTCCACCAGACGGCGTCGCGTGGCTCACGCTGGGAGCCACGACCGGCTCGCCGTTCCAGACGTAGCGATAGCCCCGGAAACTGCTCGTCGAGCCGACGAGCTCCATCGCGAACGTCAGTGCTCCCGTGGGCGAGAATTCGGACTCGATCCCGACCTGGCCCCAGCCGACGAACACGTCGCCGTTGGGAAGCTGCTGCAGGTTGCCCTGGCTGTCGGAGACGACGACATGTGCTGGGATCTCAAGCTGGCGAGCGACGGTGGCGGTGTTGTTCTGAGTGTCCAGCTCGAGCTCGAGCCCGCGCGACTGGCTCGCCTCAAGCGGCGAATCCTCGTTGTCGAACATGCTGATCAGGTACTGCCCGGGTGTACTGTCGGACACCATCTCCACGTCGTGCTGCCAGGCAAAACTTGCACCCTGGCCGAGCGCGAACGTGCTGTGCTTGCCGCCGACCTGCCAGATGACCGCGCCGGTGATGCCATTCAGCAGGAAGGCCGCCCAGGTATTGCGCGACGAGATCAGCAGGTCACCGTCCGCCAGTGGATCGATCGAGTTTATGTGGAAGTAGTCGAGGACGTTCGAGCTCTGCGTGGTTATCGAGCTGTAGGTGTCGGAGATCGGGACGTGCGAGAGCGAATCCCACTCCCACATCACAAGGCCGGTCTTGATGTCGATCTCCTGCACGACGCTGTCGTCGATCAGGCCGCTGCTCGAGCCGCCAACGCTATGGAGGTTCCAGTGGATCGGCGCATAGGCCGTGATGAAAGCAGTGTTCTGCGGGGTGATCCGGAAGTCGTGGAGGTCTGCGTGAAGACCATTGCTCGCGTAGACCTTGGCGATCGGCGTGTAGCCGGCGCTGTAGATCTCGTCGACGCCCTGCCCGTGGAGCTCGATCGTGCGACCTTGCCACCAGGTCAACACCGGCTTCCCTTCGTACGTCTGCATATTGAAGTCGAACGCCCGAGACGGGTAGTGCGTCGGGTGAAACCACACGAGTGTCCCCGTCGGGCTGACGATCATCGGTCCCGCCCGACCGGGCCCGGAGTTCGGGGCGACGAAGATGTCGCCGAGCCCTTGGTCGGCGGCCGGCACGACGATCTTGACCGCAGGCGGCACGAGGTCGGGTCTCGAGTGGAAGTGCTGGACGTTTGTCGCTGTCTCCGTCTGGGGCTTCGATGGCGCCGACTGCGGCAGCACGTAGGGGTCCGCCACATAGAAGTCGGTGCCGACATGCGCGGTGGTCGTTCCGACGACGATCGTCGCAGTCACGGTGACCTTCTCGCCTGGCGTGAACGGCTTGCGCGGCAGGAAGCTTCCGCCGGTGCCGGTCGAATAGGCCTCGAGCTTGCCGTGGTGGACCCCGGTGCGTGAGCCCCTGACGACGATGTCCTCGATGTCCTGGGCGGGTGAGCCGAGGAAGCTGATCTGCGTGTCTGGGAACGCGTCGGCACTCCCAGGCATCGGCGACAACGTCTCAGCCGGAAGCGTTGCGCCGGTCGTGCCGCTCGGTCCGGTTGTGGTTGCTTGCGCGAGCGTCGGCCAGATGAGAGCAAGCGTCGCCAGGGCGCCCAGTCCTGCGGTGAGAACTCGCTGAGGCCGCGGCACGCGATCCCACGAATGGCGACCGGTGGCGCCCGGCGCGTACCGCTTTATCGACACGATCGGTTGCGCGAGCACGAGATCTGTTCGGGTTCACTCCGTCACGTTCCCCGTAGAGGCCAGCTTATCCGCTCACCAGGCGGTGCGGTCTCGGTGGAAGGTTGGACCGGTCCCGACAGCGAGCGGGCGCCGATCGCCAGTGCGGTGAGCGCTGAGCTGGCTAATGCGCGTCCGAGTGCGGCGCTACGCCTGCCTGCACTCGCTCGCGCACATAGGCGAGCTTCTCGATCACCGCCGGCGCGAGCGTGAACGGGTAGAGGTCGTCCCGTCCCATGCCGCGGTTGAGAGCGTTCAGCGCGTAGGTCAACGGCAGCCAGTCGGCAATGATCACGTCGATCCCCGCGGCGCTGTCCAAGTCCCCAAGTGGCGCGACGCTCAGGGTAGGGTCGTGCGCCACGTTCGGGCCCGTCACGACGAGCCCGAACTCCGCCGCTGTCTGCAGCGTGTCGTGGATGTGCAGGTAGTGGCTGAACGTCTCCGCCCAATCCTCCGCCGGGTGCATCGTCGCGTAGGCGCTGACGCAACGCTCCCTCCAGTCGGTTGGCGGCCCATTGGTGTAGTGACGCTCGAGCGCGGCGTCGTAGCTCTCGCGTTCATCGCCGAACAGCGCACGACAGCGTTCGAGCTCATCCGCACCCCTCTGCTCGACGAGCGCCGGCCAATAGTAGTGGCCGATCTCGTGGCGGAAATGGCCAAGCAGTGTGCGGTAGGGCTCACCCAGCTGCGCTCGCCGCAGCTCCCGGCGCGCGTCGTCGGACTCGGCGAGATCGAGCGTGATCAGGCCGTCGTCGTGGCCCGTGACAACGGGCCGTTCAAGGCTCGACAGCAGATCGAAGCGGAGCCTGTCGTCGTCGATCGGGAGAGCGAGGTCACGCAGCTCGAACAGCAGTCGCCGCTTCGCGCGCTCGGCCGCCGCGAACGCCTCGAGACCCGCGCCATCGGCGTCATTCGGACGCGTCCGCGTCAGCCGGCAGCTCGCGCAGAGCTCGCCCTCCCGCTCCACGAGCCAGTTGCAGGCTGCAACCTCTGCCGCCGCGCAGCGCGGCCGCGCTCCTAGCGGCTCGAGCGCGAGCCGCTCGACGAGGAACCCCTGCGGCGTACCGCAGCGCAGGCAGAGACTGTTCTCGAAGAACAGCAGCTGACCGCAGATCTCGCAGGAGAAGGCACGCACGAGTGCCGCTCTCTACCCGTCGCCCGGCGGGCTAACCCGTGGGATTGCTGTCCGTGGCCGGCCTGCGAGGCGTGTATCAGGCCTGAGCCGAGCTGCTCGCAGGCCGCGCCGGCGGATCGCCGCGCTTGCGAGGCGGCTCGCTGGGCGCGCCCGCGGCGCTGTACCAATCACGCCAGATCAGCTTATAGACCGGGACGCGTCGCGGGATCGACCGGATTCCAGGCAGGAACGGAATCAGGATGAAGGCGGCGCTGAGCACGCCCATGATCGCCATCACGATCGCGTCGACGTTGGGCGAGGTGCTGAGCCCCCCGATCTGGACCTGATACCAGAACGTGTAGAGCCACAACCAGACCTGACCGGGATAGCTCCCGGTCTCGTTCATCATGCCCCACTGCGTGCCCTGAAGGTGCTGGTAGGTGGCGCGATCGCTCAGGGCGCTGCCATCCTCGAGGAACAGGAGCGGCTTGGTGTAGTCGGTTTGGTAGAACTGCTTGCTGGTCAGAAGGTCGCCGTCGAGTCCGCCGCTCTCGGCGAGCGCCAGCAGCGAGCTCATCATCGTGCCGACCGGACCGTATTTGCCGGCCGGTACGGTCACCGTGTCCCCGTGCGTCTCGGTCGCCTTGCCGAGCGCGTTCGAGTACGCGTTGGTCCATGCCGCTTGCGTCTTGGCCGGCGCGTGCACGTAGGTCGTGACGGCTGCCTGGAGCGCCGGGGCGTCTGGGACCGCACGCAGTGGCGCGATGATGAAGTCGTATTCGGCGTTGACCGGGTGGCTGACGCCGAGCCACTGCTGAAGGTGTATGAAAGCGAGCTGCTGGACGGACCCCGACTCGTGGTTGTACGGCGGTCCGTAGGTGGCGGTCTCGCTGGTGCCGTCAAGCTCGCTCAGCGCGGTTGTGACGAAGTCCGTCGGCATCGACCGAGACCAGCTCGCGATCGTCGACGGTGGCAGGTCGGGCGAGGAGAAGACAATCGCCAGGATCACCGCGATCAGCATCACGACGCCGGTGCAGACCGAGACCTCTTTGACGATGTCATATGGCCGGTACGGGCCGTCGTAGCGTCGCGCAGCCTCGTTCAGTTCGGCGTTGCTGAGCCGCCCGCCGCGAAACATCACTTCGCCGCGGCGTCGGCGACGCTGTCGGCCAACGGGATCGGCGGCACGATGCCGTGCCGGCGGACCAACAGGATGTGCAGCGACACGATTCCGATCACGAGAACCGGGAAGAGCAGGATGTGGTAGCTGTACATCTGGCCGAAGTTCAGGACGTTGAAGAAGGATCCGACCCCGAGCGAGTTCATCCCGTCCTTGCCCTGGGTGGCGATCCACTGCGAGTCGAAGTTCTGCTGCGACACGTAGCCGGTGAACGCGGTCGGGATCGCGATGATGAACGCGACCGCTCCGGTCATCCAGACGCGTGCGCGTCCGCCACGCCACGCCGCCATCCAGAACTTGCCCCACAGGTGGATGACCATGAAGAAGAAGAACAACTCCACCGACCAGAGGTGGATGCTGTTGAAGAAGTGGCCGATCGACTGGACGTGCCACCAGGCCGGGCCCTTCAGGGCGAGGATCGTGCCCGACGCGATAATCGTCACGAGCGCCCCGATCGTCAGCGCGCCGAACAGGTAGATCGCCGAAGCCATATAGGCGGGCTGCGAGTCCGGCAGGAGGCGTTCCGGGGGCAGATTCCGCAGTCCGAATTCGCGAACGCGAACGGTCCAGGAACTCATTTGTCGTCTCCCGGACGCCTCGCGCCGGGGGCACGCAGGAAGAGCGCAACCGCGAACACGATGAGCATCAGCACGATGACGACGAGGTTCGGCACCGACATCAGGAAGAAGTGCCAGTGCACGTAGTGCGCCGGGCCGTTCAGGTTGACGATCGCGCCGCTGTCAAATCCGGGCATCGACCGCATCCTGACTACCACGACGCGCGTGATCAATGGCGAAACGGCACGTCGCGTACTCCACGCGGATGACGATGCGTAGAAACCCGCAGCGTGGCGGGCTCAGCCCGAAAGGCGGAAAACGACCAAACCCGTCGCGAGGATTACGAAGGCGACCCAGAGCACCGAGAGGGCTCCGTCGAGTGGCGCGACGAGCCGCTCACGCGTCAGCTCGATGACGGTTCCGTCGCTGAGTCGCTGCTGGCCGCTGACCTCGACCGTGCGACGGCGGAGCTCGCGCACAGGGGTGCTGAGGCGACGCTGCGCGAGCAGGAAGAAGCAGCACGCGGCCGACACGAGCAGACCCGCGGGGCGAATCGACAGGGCGTTGACGAAGTAGCCGGTGAAGGCCGAGAACCCTCCCCAACCGACGGCGAGCCAGAAATCGCTGTGGAAGCGACCGCCGGCAAGCTCGAGGTTGTACGCCGGGACGAAGAGTCCCCCGAAGACGATCAGCGGGATGAGTAGCGGTGACACGACGATGGCCGTCGCGACCCCGATCGCGACGGCGCCGGCGAGGCCGATCGTCGCAAGAACAACGAGCGTGCGCTCACGGAGTTCTGTCTGCAGCGGTCGACCGTGCAGCTCGTCGAGCGCGTGTGCGCTCACGCCGACGGCGAGGAAGAATGCGCCCATGGTCGCGCCCACACGCCACGCGTGAAAGGTTGGCGCGACCGCGGCACCCAGCGCCACCGTGGCGAGGTTCCACGCCGTGTACGGGGGGTGAAGCACGGTGACGAGATCGCGCCAGCCGCCCGGGCGGAGCGCGTAGAACGTCGGCCGGTCTACCTCAGTCGGCCGGCTCGTCACTTCGCCTGCCCCACATGACGAGCCCGGCTCCGAAGCTCGGCCGCCGCTCGTGGACGTCCTCGATCCCGCTCGCTCGCCAGAGCGCCGCCGGGTCGGGCTCGCGCGCGTAAAGCTCCTCGATGCTCGGGCCGAGGAAGCGTCCGACTTCGAGCCAGGCCGGCGAGACCGTACGACCGACGAGGGGCATGATTGCGCGCGTATGAACGCGCCACAGCGCCCGTAGCGGAGCCTGCGAGGGCACTCCGAACTCGACCATGCCGATCCGCCCACCCGGTTTGAGGACTCGCGCCAGCTCGCGCAACGTTGCGCTACGGTCATCGACGTAGCGCAGCAGGTAGGTGAAGGTCAGCGCATCGAACTCGCCGTCTTGGAATGGGAGTCGCTCGGCCTCACCGGTTACGAACCGCACGCGGCGGGCGAGCTCGCTGGTGCGCGCGAGACGGGTTCGCGCCACGCCGAGCATCGGCTCGCTCTGGTCGAGGGCGACGACCTCGCAGCCGCTCCGAGCAAGCGCCATCGCGACGAGTCCGGTTCCGGTTGCGACATCGAGGACGCGCTCGTCCGGCCGCGGGTCGATCGCGGCAACGAGCATCCGCCGCCAGCGCGGGTCCTGGCCAAAGCTCAACAGTGCTCCCATCGAGTGGTAGTGGCGCGGCAGGCCAGCGAACAGCTCGAATGCCTGGCGCTTGCGCGCAGAGGCGTTGGTGTCCGGAATCGCTCCCACGAGGCGCCTAGCCTACGCCCACGCCCCGGAGCTCGCTGACTGCGATGGGTTGCCGCTTATGCCTGCCCGCGGGCCGGCGGCGACACTACGATGAGCCGAGAATGAGCGAAACCCATCCGCCATCGCTTGCCGCTTCGCTGAAGGCGTCGATTGTGCTCGACGAGCAGGGGCTCGGCAACGTCTGGCCGGTGTTCGGCGACTCGGAGCTCTTCTCGAGCGTGATCCAGGCGCTCGCCGCTCCGCTGCGCGGCGCAGTCGACAAGGTCGCCGGCATCGAATCGCGCGGCTTCGTTCTCGGCGCAGCGGTCGCCGGCCACCTCGGCGTCGGCTTCGTCGCGATCCGCAAGAGCGACGGCCTCTACCCGGGCGAGACGCTGAACGCGCGCACTGCCGCCGACTACCGCGGCCGCGAGCACGTGTTCCGCCTCCAGCGCGCAGCAGTCAACGCGGGCGAGCGAATCGCACTCGTCGACGACTGGTTCGAGACCGGCAGCCAGGGCCTGATCGGCCGCCAGCTGCTCGAGGACGCCGGAGCGGTCTACGCCGGCGCGAGCATCATCATCGACCAGCTCAGTGACGCACGGCGCAACGAGCTCGCGCCGTGCCACTCACTCCTCGCCTCGACCGCCCTCGAGCGGCCGGCGGGTCGATGACGCAATGCTCCAGGGCGACCCGTCGACCACCATGCCGGCGCGGAGTCACGCGCGGGAAGGCATCCGCGCGAACCAGCTGAACTCCAGGTCGTTCGCGATGCGGATGAGAGGACTCGAACCTCCACAGAGTTACCTCCACACGGACCTGAACCGTGCGCGTCTACCAATTCCGCCACATCCGCTGGTCCGCGGCG
>JBEKBL010000054.1:0-13998 GCA_050015415.1 Solirubrobacteraceae bacterium | reverse complement strand
GCCGACTCGGCCGGAGAGCGCAAAGGTGTTGGTGCTAAGCGCGACGAGCCCGATGAACGTGCCGACGAGTAGGGCCGTGAGGAGGGCGTATGAGACCGTGCGGCTGATCAGGCGGTCGATCTCATACAGGCGGTATTTGAGCACCGCGACGCTGATGGCGATCGGCAACGCCGAGAACGCGATCCAGGGCACCTGGGACCAGATCTCCTCGACAAGCGAGGACGAGTTCCCGTTTGCCGTTCCCGAGCCGAGCGCGAGGAGCGCGAGCACGCAGACCATCGCGCCGCCCATCAGCGACTTCATCTGCTGGCGTCGCACGCCGGCGGATCGGCGATACCTCGCGATCTGGACGCCCGCAGACGCCACGATCAAAAGCAGGCAGGCACCCAACGCCGGGGCGTCAAGGTGCGACAGCCATCTTGTGTTCGGTGGCTGGTTCACGAGGATCGCCCCGCCTCCCGGACTGACCGTGTGGGCATTCACGTGGTTGCCGATCAGCGCGCTGACGGCAAACGCCGCCTGACCGGCGACGGCAACTGTGACCAGACCGCCGTATACGCCCACCACCCACCGCCAGCGCCGGCTTGGCAGGCGCCCGTCGGGGAACACCAGGATCACGAGCGGCAGCGCGAGCAGCGCGAATTGGGTCATGCTGTTGCCCAGGACCAGCGCCAGCGGACCGAGCGGGAGTGCTCGGTGCAGGCCGTAGACAGCCGAAGCGTAGTAGCCGCTGTCACCGCTGAGCGCCGTCGCGCCGCCGACCGTGAGGAGCAGCCATCCGATCGGGGTCTGCGGCTGGCGTAGCGCCACGAGGAGGCCCACAGCCACGTATGGCGTCTCGATCAGGAAAGGCGTGCCGAAGTTCGAGAGAGTGAACTCGTGTGCGACCACGAGGATCGGCGCGAACGCTCCGAGGAGCGCTGCCTCCACGAGGCCCAGAGCGAGCGCCGTGGTCGGCGATGCGAGGCGAGCCAGACGACCGGCTGGCGGGGCTGGCTCGGTCGTCGGCGCCGCGATTGCTCCCACGCTCACGGTTTGATCCAGATTGAGGCTTGGGTCGGTTGGACTGCGCGGTTGACAGCGTCGAGGAGGTCTGTGCGGATTGCGTCTATTTCGACTGCGTCGCGCAGGCGTGCGGTGAAGGCGGCGACGGTGGCTTCGGCGTCGTAGTGGGCGCGGTTGAAGCGGCGGTCGACGAGGCGCTGGATGCGCAGACGAAGTGGGTTGAAGAGCGCTGCAGCGACGAGTGTCGAGGCGGCCACGCCGACCCGTCCGGACAGCGCGAAGGTGTCGGTTGTAAGCGCCACGAGGCCAATGAAGGTTCCGACGAGTAGGGCGGTGAGGAGGGCGTAGGAAAGCGTGCGGCTGATCAGCCGGTCGATCGCGTAGAGGCGGTATTTGAGGATCCCAACGCCCATGCCGACAGGCAGGGCGGCCAGACCTACGGAGAAGGTGAGATTCCCGACGAGCCCCGATCCGCCTCCCGTCGCGCTGTTGATCGCGAAGCAGGCGATGCAGAACAGGCCGCCGGCCGCCAGCCATTTCAGCTGCTGGCGCTGCTCGCCGCTTGCGCGTCGGTAGCGAAGCGTCTGATGGATCAATGCCGCGAGCACGAGCAGCGCGCAGCTCAGTAGGGCCAGCCCTTGAACCGGCCCAAACCAGGCGTTGGCGCCGCTGGGATTGTTGAGGCCGACGAGGTTGCCTGTGCCGTCCACCGGCCGGCGCAGGCTGAACGCCGAGACGGCGACGCTCAGCGTTCCAGCGACTAGTGTCGCCGCGATGACGAGGAAGCCGCGCAGCGGCCAGCGCCAGCGCGAGCCGAGCCGGCCATCGGGGAAAAGGAGGATGATCAGCGGCAACAGCACGAACGCGTATTCCCAGCTCGCGCTGAGCAGCACCGCCAGGTGACCCAGCGGCAGGGTTCCGCGATGGAACGCGTAGTCGAGATAGGCATACGCGGGAGCGACATCCCCCATGTCCACGGCCAGCACGAGCGCGAGCAAGAGCCAGCCCATCGGGTTGCGCGGTTCACGACGCGCCACTATCACCCCGACAGCGGTGAACGCCAGCACAAACGCGAGGCCCCCCGCGACACTTACGGCGCCCGTCGAGGACGTCGAAAACTTGTGGATCAGCGATGTGAGCACGAACGAGGCAGGGATCGAAAGAAGCGACAACACGCCGAGGAGGGTGGCGGTTGTCGGCGACAGCAGCCGCCGCCGCGTGCGGCCAGCCACATCCCGACCTGCTCGCGCACCGTCAGCAGACGCTCGGACGCTCACGGTTTGATCCAGACCGAGGCTTGGGTGGGTTGGACGGCGCGGTTGACGGCGTCGAGCAGGTCTGTGCGGATCGCGTCGATTTCGACTGCGTCGCGCAGGCGTGCGGTGAATGCCGCGACGGTTGCTTCGGCGTCGTAGTGGGCGCGGTTGAAGCGCCGGTCGACGAGTCGTTGGATACGCAGGCGGAGCGGGTTGAAGAGCGCGGCCGCGACGAGCGTCGAGGCGGCAACGCCGACGCGACCTGAGAGGGCGAGCGTGTTGGTGCTCAGCGCGACGAGCCCGATGAACGTGCCGGCCAGGAGCGCGGTGAGGAGCGCATAGGAGAGCGAGCGGCTGATCAGCCGATCGATCTCAAACAGGCGGTAGCGGAGGATCCCGACGCCAATGCTCAGCGGTACCGCAGCGAAGCCGAGGATGATGAACGCCCAGACCCACGTGGGGGCAGAGTTCGAGACGCCCGCGAGCATCAGGCTCGCGACGGTCGCGGCGCCGCCGATGCCCAGACATTTCAGCTGCTGGCGCTGAACGCCGGCCGAGCACCGGTAGATCACGACCTGACGAGCGATCGACGCGATCGCAAGCACCGCGAACAGAGCAACGGTTATTGGTTGGGTCACGCTGGTCCATGCTGCGGCGCCAGTCGGGTGGTTCGCGCCGATCACGCCGCCGCCGTACCACACCGGTACGCGGCGGCCAAGCGCCACGACCGCGATCGCCCCGTGGCTCACCAGGAACACGGCGTACACGACGCCTCCGAGCCGAAGCGGCCAGCGCCAACGCCCACCGACGCGGCCGTCGGGGAACAGGAGGATCACCAGCGGCAGCAACAGAAGCCCGGCGACGACCCCGAACGAATCCAGCAATACCGCCAACGGTCCCAGTGGCCAGCTGCGGTGGCCAAAGTGGTAGACGAAAACCGCATAGTCCGAGCCGACACTTGAGAGCACGAAGCTGAGCGGAATGGCGATCAGCAGCCACCCGAGCGCGTTGCGCGGGTCACGCCGCGCGACCACGATGCCGACCGCCGTGAACGGTGCCACCAGTATGAGTTCCAGCGCGTTTGAGCCAGAGAGGGTGTGGATCTGAGATTCGAGCGGTATGTCGAGCGCCAGCAAGACCAGCGTCAGCAAGCCGAGCAACGCGGCGATGCTCGGGGATGCGAGTCGCCTCATCACGGCTTGATCCAGATCGACGCGTGGGTGGGTTGGACGGCGCGGTTGACGGCGTCGAGGAGGTCTGTGCGGATGGCGTCGATTTCAACGGCGTCGCGGAGGCGTGCGGTGAAGGCGGCGACGGTTGCTTCGGCGTTGTAGTGGGCGCGGTTGAAGCGGTGATCGACGGCCCGCTGGATGCGGATCCGAAGGGGATTGAAGAGCGCCGCGGCGACCAGCGTCGAGGCTGCGACGCCGACGCGACCGGACAACGCGAGCGTGTCGGTGGTGAGCGCGACGAGTCCCACGAACGTTCCGACCAAGAGGGCGGTGAGGAGCGCGTAGGAGACCGTGCGGCTGACCAGACGGTCTATCTCGTACAGGCGGTAGCGCAGGATGCCGACCCCCATGCTGAGCGGCAACGCCGCCAAGCCGATGGCAAACGCGACGCTACCGACGACTGATCCTTTCGCCGTGGTCACGACAGCGAAGCAGACGATCAGGGCACCGGTGCCTGCTGCGAGCGCCTTCAACTGCTGGCGCCGTTCGCCGCTCGCTCGCCGGTAGCGGCGTATCTGATAGGCAGCCGCGGCGATCGCAAGCGCCACGAACGCCACCACCCAGAGCACCTTGACGATGTCAAACCAGGCGTCGCCGCCCGTCGGGTGGTTGAATCCGACCACGGCGCCGCTGTCATCGACCGGAAACCGCCGGCTGAGGCTCGCGGCCGCGACGGTCATCGTGCCGCCGAAGGTCAGAGCGCTGATCGCCGCGTAGACCCGCAGCGGCCAGCGCCAGCCTGTCCCAGGCCGCCCGTCGGGGAACATCAGGATGATCAGAGGCACCAGCAGGAACGCGTAGACGTAGGACGGACTGAGCAGCGTCGCGACGGCGCCGAGCGGCAGAGTCCCGTGATGGTTGTAGTAGTCGTAGGACGCGTAGTTCGAGCCGACGTTCTCCGCCTCCAGCGATAGCACCACCCCGATCAGGAGCCAGCCCATCGGGTTGTGTGGCTGGCGGCGCGCGACGACGACGCCGACGACCGTGAAAGCCAGAACGAAAACCGTCCACGACACGTTGTTGGCGATGTCCCCAGACGAGGACAGGCTGCCCGACACTCGCGCAATGACGATTGTTGCGACCAGCAACATCACCGATAGCACGCCCAGTAGCGCCGCGACGGTCGCCAGGGCGGGCCGCCGAGAGAGGGTGGACGTCACGGGCCGAGGCGCTGATCCCGTGCTCACGGCTTGATCCAGATCGAGGATTGGGTGGGTTGGACGGCGCGGTTGACGGCGTCGAGCAGGTCGCTGCGGATTGCGTCGATTTCGACGGCGTCGCGGAGGCGGGCGGTGAACGCGGCGACGGTCGCTTCGGCGTCGTATTGGGCGCGGTTGAAGCGGCGGTCGACGAGTCGCTGGATTCGAATGCGCAGTGGGTTGAACAACGCCGCGGCGACGAGCGTCGACGCAGCGACCCCGACGCGGCCCGATAGCGCGAGCGTGTTCGTCGTCAGCGCGACGAGGCCGATGAACGTGCCGACCAGGAGGCCGGTGAGCAGCGCGTACGCGAGCGTGCGACTGACCAGACGGTCGATCTCATAGAGGCGGTAGCGGAGGATCCCCACACCGATCGAGATCGGCAGGCCCGTGAGTGCGATCGGGAGCAGGACGTTGCCGACGAAAGCCGGGGCGCTGCTCCAGATGATCGTGACGATCAGGACGGTGATCGCCGTCGCCCCACCGGCGCCCAGCCACTTCAGCTGCTGGCGCTGTGCGCCAGTCGCGCGGCGGAAGCTGAGCACCGCGTTGACCACGGTGGCGATGCAGAACGCGCCGAAGAACACGGTGATAGCCGCCTGGGTAGGGCCAACCCATGCCGCACTTCCGAACGGGTGGGTCGAGCCGGCGATGTTGCCGCCGCCGTCCACGGGGTTGCGCAGTCTGATGGCCACAGCAGCGACGTTCATCGTGCCGGCGACGTAAACGAGCACCGCACACATATAGGCGCGCAGCGGCCACTTCCAAAGTCGGCCCGCACGACCGTCGGGGAACAACAGGACGATCAGCGGCAGGAGCATGAACGCGTAGACCCACCCCTCACCCACGAACACGCCGATCGCACCGAGGGGGAGCTTGCCGTGGTGAACCGTGTAATCGAGGTAGGCGTACTCCGGACCGACACTCCCCAGCGTCATCGCCAGCGATGCCCCGAGGAGGAGCCATCCGATCGGGTTACGTGGCTGGCGTCGCGCAACCACGATTCCGACCGCGGCGAAGACGATTCCGAAGACGAGGTAGAACCCGGCGACCGACGGACCCGAGGTCGTCGTGCGGTCGATCAGGATCGCCAGCGGGATGCCTGCGAACGGCGCCACCAATGCGGCGATGCCGATGGCCTTGGCCGTGGCCGGCGACGCCAGCCGCGAGCGGAAGCCTGCCGCGTTCCTACGGTTCTCGATCGCTCCCGTGCTCACGGCTTGATCCAGATCGAGGCTTGGGTGGGTTGGACCGCGCGGTTGACGGCGTCGAGGAGGTCTGTCCGGATCGCGTCGATTTCGACTGCGTCGCGCAGGCGCGCGGTGAAGGCGGCGACGGTTGCTTCGGCGTTGTAGTGGGCGCGGTTGAAGCGGCGGTCGACGAGTCGCTGAAGACGGACCCGGAGCGGGTTGAACAACGCCGCGGCGACGAGCGTTGACGCGGCTACACCGACGCGGCCCGATAACGCGAGCGTGTTCGTGGTCAGCGCGACTAGGCCGATGAACGTGCCGACCAGGAGGGCGGTGAGCAGTGCATAGGAGAGCGTGCGACTGACCAGGCGGTCGATCTCGTAGAGGCGGTAGCGCAGGATGCCGACGCCGATCGTGACGGGCACGCTGAGAAGGCCGAGCGGGTAGAGGATGTTGCCCACCCAGGCTGGCGAGTTCGACCACGCCAGCGCGACCGAGAGTGACACGATGGATGTCGTGGCGCCGGCGCCGAGCCATTTCAACTGCTGGCGTGCCTCACCGCTCGCCCGCCGATAACGGCGCAACTGGTACACCACGGCCGCCACGGCGAGCAGTCCGGCGGCGATGGCGCTGAGGCCCGAGACCGGGCCAACCCAGTGGTTGGCGCCACGCGGGTGATTGAGGTTCACGAGGTTGCCGGATGCGTCGATCGGAAAGCGCAAGTGGAAGTCTGCGACGGCCACGCTGATCGAGCCGGCGATGTAAACCACGACAAGCGTGAGATAGGCGCGCACCGGCCAGCGCCAGCGCAGCCCCAGTCGGCCGTCGGGGAACAGCAGGATGATCAGGGGTACCAGCAGGAAGGTGTAGAAGAAGCCGGCAGCCAGGAGCAACGCCACGCTCCCCAGCGGCCAGGTCCCGTGATGGAGCCGGTAGTCGATGTAGCCGTAGCTGGCCCCGTCGCTTGAGAGCAGCACTGCTAGCGCAGCGGCGATGAGCAGCCATCCGATCCGGTTGCGGGGCTCGCGGCGGGCAACCACGACCCCGACGCCGATGAATGACAGCCCGAACACGAACCAGGTCACGTTCGACCACACGTCCGATCCGCTCGGCGACGCCGCCGGGGACACCAGCTCGATCGGGATGTCGGCCACTGTCAGTAGCAGCGCCAGCAAGCCCAGTACCGCGGCCGTGGCCGGTGACGCCAAGCGCAGGACAAACTTGGGCGTGGGTCCTGCGGCGCGTGCTCCTTGGCTCGGTGACGTCATTGGCTGCTCGCGCGGGAATCTAGCCAGCCAACCGTCCCGAGATCGTTACGGCCCCCGAGCTTTTCGCTACCAGTCGGCGAGGCTCCAGACGCCCGGTCGAAGCTCCTCGTCCTCGGCGCCGATCCTGGCGAACACGGCGACGGCGCGCTTGAGCTCCTCCATCGCCTCATCGCCTGCGCCGGCCTTGTGGAGCACGTCAGCGAGGTTGTTGTGCAGTGCCGCCTCGTGATGGAGGTCGCCCTGCTTGCGACAAAGCTCGAGCGCTTCGGTGAGCAGCGCTTGCGCGCCGCCCAGCTCGCCCTCGCGCGTGAGGTCGCGCGCGAGGTTGTTGAGCGCGGCGATGCGCACGTTCGCGTCGTCCAGCTCGGCGGCGATCGCAAGGCTCCGCTCCAGGTGCACCCGGCCTTCTCCGACGAGCCCGAGGATGTTGTGCGCCTGGGCGGCAGCGCTTTGATCGTCGGCCTGCTCTGCCAGCGCGAGAGCTTCGAGCGCAAGTGCCCGGGCCGCTTTGCCGTCGCCGCCTCGCCACGCGACTCGGCTGCGGTCGGCCTGTAGCGACGCCGCGTCGGCGCCGAGCTCGAGGGCCCGCTCGTAGTGACTCGCTGCGAGCTGCAGATCACCGCGCCGCTCATGCACGGCGCCGATCTTCTGCTCAAGTCGCGCAGCGCCAACGGGCTCAGCGGCTGCGCCGGCGCCGTCGTAGGCGGCCAGCGCTTCGCGGTACTCCCCGCGCAGCACCCGGACGTCGCCGATCGCCTCGTAGAGCAGCGCCGGCTCCGGGTGACCGAGCCCGATCGCGGTCTCGAAATGGGCAATCGCCTCGGTTCCGGCGAGCAAAGCGCGCGCATCCTCGCCGGCTGCGGCGTACGTCAAAGCAGCCTCGGCCTCACGGCCCGCCAGCTCGAGGTGTCGGGCGACGATCGCCGAATCCTCGTGGCGTGCGACGAGCGCCTCGGCGATCCGCCTGTGCAGCAGGCGCCGGCGTGCGAGTCCGATTCGCTCCTCGGCAACCGCCCGCAAGCGTTCGTGTCCAAAGTCATAGGTCGCGTCGCGCTCCGCGATCAGCCCGCGGTTCGTCAGCTCCTCGAGCGCGGCTGCGACCTCATCGTCGGAGCGTCCGCTCGCATCCCTCACCGTCTCTGAATCGAACGTGCGCCCGATCAGCGCGGCGGCGGCGAGAACCTGCGCGGCGGCCTCGCTGACAGCGTCGAGCCTTGTCTCGAGCGCCGCGCGAACCCCGCCGGCGCCGGCCTCGCCACCACCGATCAGAAGCTCGGCGATGAACAGCGGCAGACCCTCGGTGTCGAGGTACAGCTGATCGGCTGCGGCCTCGTCGAGACCGCGACGGCGCGCGAGCGCGAGCACGTCTTCTCGATTCAGCCTTCCCAGCACGATGCGATCGGCGGCCAGTGAGGCCAGCGCAGCGCAGCGGTGGTCGGGGTCCGGCTCGTCGGTCCGCCGCGCCCCGAGTATCAGCAGGCGCCGGCCTTCGAGGCGCCGCGCCAGGTAGGCGAGCGCGTCGAGTGAGGCGGCGTCGCACACGTGAAGGTCGTCCACGAACACCACGCCAAAAGCGTCGCCGAACGCGTCCGCGATCAGGCTGCTCACCGATTCGAGGAAGCGCAGCCGCGCACCGGGCTCGCTCAGGGCGCCGCGCGGCGCCGGACCGAGCTCCGGCAGCAGGCGCGCGGCTTCGGCGCGAAGCGCTGGGGAGCCGGGCGCGCGCGCGGCGCACGCTTGACGCAGGAGCTGCGCGATCAGTCCGTAGGCGAGGCCGCGCTCGCCGGCGTGCGGGCGTCCCACGAGCACATTCATCGAGCCGCCGCGAACACGCTCGATCGCCTCCGCCGCGAGACGCGTCTTGCCGACTCCTGACTCGCCTTCGATCAGCACAAAGCGACCACTGTCGTCGAGCGTTGCGAAGGCCTCGCCAAGGCGTCGGAGCTCCTCCGAGCGGCCGACCAGCCCCAGCTCGCCAGCGGGCTCCGCCGGCTGCTCCTGGGCTTCGTGGATCTCGGTGCCGGCACTGATCGAGTTGTAGAGGTCGGTCGTCGCGCTGAGCGGCTGGACGCCAAGCTCGCGATTGAGGACGCGTACGCATTCGCGGTATTGCTCGAATGCGTCGCCGCGCCGGCCGACGCCGGCGTAGAGCTCGATCAGCCGGCGGTGCGTGGGCTCGTGCAGGCTGTCGAGGCCGAGCCGCTCGTTGGCCCGTACGATCGCATCCTCGAGCCGCGTCTCGTCAGTGAGGTAGGGCAAACCCTGCCAACACCTCACCACGATGCAGATCGCACGCGGCAATCAGTGCGGCGCTATCGGCGGCAGGATCGCTCGCGACCGCGCGGAACTCGGCGAGATCGAACCAGGCGCCCTCGAGGTCGAGCGTGATCGACACACGGTCGCTTATGACGCGCCCGTCCCCGAGTGCCCCGCGAAGCGTCGACAGCGTGCGACGCAGCGCGCTGCGCGAGCGCTCGCCGTCGAGCTCGGGCCAGAGCAGCTCGGCGACCTCGGCGCGCGTGTACCCGTGTTCGCTGAGCGCAAGCAGGGCGAGCAGGGCCGTCGCCTTGCGTGTATCCACCGCGAGCGGGAGACCGTCGACCTCGATGCTCGGAGGACCCAACAGCGCGACTCGTAGCGTCCGCATGCGCGCAAATATGGCACCCCTGCGAAACGACAAGCCGTGCAACGCGCTTCGCCGTAACGTTTCCGGAACGCTAACGGAGTAGAAAGGGCATCGTGGCTTCATTCCAACCGACAATCCGCCGCGTCTCACTGCGCCGAGCGCGCTCCGCGCCGGCCACAACCGAGGTCGCCGAGACCATCGTCGAGACCGTTCAGCCGGCGACGTTTGACGACCAATCGCTGCCGCTCGACATCGCGGCGAACGATCCGATCGTCGCCTACCTCGAGAGCGCTACGGGCGCGGTCGAGCTCGCGACGCTCGACCTCGACTCGCCTGCTCTCGCCGAGCTTCGCTCGAGCGGCATCACCCTCGTCGTTCCGCTCGTCAGCAACGGTGAGTTGATCGGACTGCTTCACGTCGGCCGCCGCCGCTCCGATCAGGACTACTCGGCCGACGATCGCCGCCTGCTCGAGACGCTCGCCGCGCAGGCCGCGCCGGCCGTTCGCGTCGGGCAGCTCGTGCGCGAGCAGCAGGTCGAGATGCAGGCGCGCGGCCGCCTCGAGCAGGAGCTCGCCGTCGCTCAGCTGATCCAGCAGAACTTCCTGCCGAAGGAGCTGCCGCAGCTTGCGGGCTGGCAGGTCGCCGCCTACTACGGGCCGGCCCGTACGGTCGGTGGCGACTTCTACGACTTCATCGAGCTACCCGACGGTCGCTACGGCCTCGTCGTCGGCGATGTCACCGACAAGGGCATCCCGGCGGCAATGGTGATGGCGGCAACCAGGAGCGTGCTGCGGGCCAGCGCGCAGCGGCTGCAGGAGCCGGGCGTGGTGCTCGCGCGCGTCAACGACAACCTCTGCCCGGACATTCCGGAGAACATGTTCGTGACCTGCTTCTACGGCGTGCTCGACCCTGCGACCGGCCATCTGCGCTACGCGAACGCCGGCCACAACCTCCCGCTGGTGCGCAGCGGATCCGAGTCCTCGGAGCTGCGGGCGACGGGCATGCCGCTCGGTCTGATGCCCGGCATGAACTACGAGGAGTGCGAGACGACGATCGGTCCGGATGCCACCGTGCTGCTCTACAGCGACGGTCTCGTCGAGGCCCATGATCCCGCCCGCGAGATGTTCGGGACGGCGCGCGCGGTCGAGGTTCTCGCCGCCGACCGGGAGGCCGAGCCGCTGATCGCTGACCTGCTTGCTGCGCTCGAGAGCTTCGGCGCCGGCCACCAGGAGCAGGAGGACGACATCACGCTCGTCGTCATCCAGCGGCGCGAGGCCGCGCCGTCCTCGGCGCTTGCGGACTTCGAGCTCGACAGCGCGCCCGGGCACGAGCGCGAGGCGATGCTCCGCGTCGGCGCGGCGCTCGCATCGAGTGGGCTCGAGCCGTCGCGACTCGAACGCCTGCAGACCGCGGTCGCCGAGGCGACGATGAACGCGATGGAGCACGGCAACGGCTACGCGGCCAATCGTCCCGTCCGCGTCATCGTCTCCCTGAACGAGCGGGAGGCGGTCGTCCAGATCGTTGATCACGGCGGCGATCACGCGATTCGCGAGGCGGCGACGCCGGACATCGAGGCGAAGCTCGCCGGACTCCAGTCACCCCGCGGCTGGGGCCTGTTCTTGATCGAAAAGATGGTCGATCGAGTCGACCAGCACACCAAAGGCTCGCTCCACACGGTCGAGCTGGCGATGCTCCTGAAAGGAGGCGAGGATGCAACCGACAACGCTTGAAGCCAGCACCCGAGCGGTCGCTGAAGGCGCGGTCATCGATCTGCGTGGCGAGATCGACGGCTCGGCCCGAGACGCACTGACGAGCGCCTACGACGCTGCCGCCGGTCCCGGCAACCTGCTGCTCGACTTCAGCCAGGTCGACTACATCAACTCGACCGGAATCGCGCTGATCGTCGGTCTTCTTGCCCGCGCCCGAACCGACCAGCGGCCGGTCAGCGCGCGCGGTCTCACCGACCACTACCGCGAGATCTTTGAGATCACGCGCCTGTCGGACTTCATGACGATCCTCGCCGGCTAGCGGTCGGCGCCAACTGCAGATCAGGGAGGCAGAGAAATGAACGAGCTCACGACCCAGCTTGAGGTTCGCATGCCCGCGCCAGGCGTGAGCGTGATCGAGATCTCGGGCGAAGTCACACGCGAGTCCGATGGCGCTCTGGCCGACGCCTACCAGCGTGCGAGCGATGAGGCGCAGACGATCATCCTCGCGTTCGACAAGCTCGACTACATGAACTCGAGCGGCATCGGTCTGCTCGTCACGTTGCTGGTCCGCGCGCAGCGCAGCCGTCAGAGCATCCTCGCCTGCGGGCTCACCGAGCACTACCGCCAGATCTTCGAGCTGACCCGTCTCGACGAGGTCATCTCGATCTACGAAACCGAAGACGCCGCTCTCACAGCGGTCGCCTGACCTCTACCGAAAGGCTTCACCATGAGCACTCAACCCGGAAATCGGGATGCTGGCGCGTGGGCGCAGCCGGTTCACCGGCTGACCGTCTCCGAAGGACACATCAACGTCAGCGGACGGCGGCCGACCGCGCCGATGCACGGCTTTGGTCGGATGTGGCAGAAGACCTACCGCACGTCGCTGACCGGCACCGACGTCTCGCCAAGCGAGGCGATCACCGTCTGGAAGGAGCACTTCCCCGAGTTCTGGCCGGCCGGAAACCGGTTCTTCGCCCCGCTCGCCGGGATCGCGCCGGGTGAGGTTGCGGCGCTCGACCTGTCGATGCCGGGCGGGCTGAAGCTCTCGACGGGCGTCCTCGTGCTCTACGCGGACGAGGAGTCGTTCACGCTGATGACCCCGGAGGGGCACATGTTCGCCGGCTGGATCACGTTCAGCGCGTTCACCGAGGACGGGGTGACGTGCGCTCAGGCGCAGGTGCTGATGCGCGCCAGCGATCCGCTGTACGAACTCGGCATGACCTTCGGTGGGCACCGCCAGGAGGATGCCCACTGGAGCCACACGTTGAAAGCGCTGGCCGAGCACCTCGGTGCCTCGGGCGAGGTGAGCGCCGAGACGGTCTGCGTCGATCGCAAGCGCCAGTGGTCACGCGTCGGCAACGTCTGGCACAACGCCGGCATGCGCTCCGCCCTGCACATGGCGGGTGCGCCTGGCCGGGCGCTGAAGCAGGCGTTCCGCCGTCACGAGGTCTGAGCCTGCGCTGCCAGTATCTCGACCAGCGAGTGCCCGTCGAGTTCGGGACTCTGGGCGATGAGAATCCGCTCCGCGCCGCGCCGCCCCCCGACCGCACGGAGGCCCTGCGCCCCGTATTCGCTGATGAAATCGGCCAGCGCGCCGGCGCGCCTCGTTGCGAGCCGACGCGCCGGCGCGTCGCTCCGCGCGCGGTGCTCGTCGAGCGCCTGCGCGAGCTCGGCGATGCCCGCGCCCGGCGGCAGAGCGCTGACCGCGAGCGCCGAGGTGTCGTCGGCTCCCAGCAGATGTAGCGCTGCCTGAGCCTCGCCAAGCGTCTTCTGCGCGGCTGCGCCGATGTCGGCCTTCGCGACCACCAGCACGTCCGGCACCTCCATCAGCCCCGCCTTCAGGAACTGGAGCGCGTCGCCGGCGCCCGGCTGGACGACCACGACCACCGTGTCGGCAAGCTCGGCGACCTCGGTCTCCGACTGGCCGACCCCGACCGTCTCGACGACGACGATGTCGAACGCGACCGCCAGCGCCTGCGCCGCCGCCCGGGTGGCCGGCGCGAGGCCGCCGACGCGCTCGCGCGCGGCCATCGAGCGAATGAACCGTCCGGGGCCACCGACGGCCGGACCGGCAATCCGGATCCGATCCCCCAGCAGGGCGCCACCCGAGCGCTTCGAGGACGGGTCGACGGCCAGTACCGCGACGGTGCGATCGCCGGCGCGCCAGGCGGCTACCAGCGCGCCCAGCAGAGTCGACTTCCCAACTCCCGGCGGCCCGGTGACACCCACGATGTGTCCGGGGGCTTCGCCGCCCAGTGCTCCCGGGCCAAGCGCGACGAGCAGCTCACGAGCCTCGGCGTGCCGTGAGGCGTCCTCCAGCAGGTTGAGCACCGCCGGCGCGGCGCTGACGTCCCGATCGCGCAAGCGTCCGGCGAGCTCCGAGCCGCTGAGCGTCTTCCCCCTCAAGGCATCGAGCTCGCGACTGCAAGCGCCACGATGTCCCGCACGATCTGCCCCAGCTCAAAATCCTTCGGCCCGTAGACCGCGGCCACGCCTGATGCCAGGAGCTCAGC
>JBEKBL010000053.1:0-9500 GCA_050015415.1 Solirubrobacteraceae bacterium | reverse complement strand
AGCGTGCAACCTGTGTTGCAAGCTCGCGCTGGTCCTCGCTCAGCTCGGTGTCGAGCAGCAGTTCGGTCATGCCGAGCACGCCGTTCATCGGCGTGCGGATCTCGTGGCTCATGTTCGCCAGGAAGCGCGACTTCATCTCCGAGGCGGCGACGGCCTCCGCGTGCGCGGCGGCTAGCAGCGCCTGCGTCCGCTTCGCTTCCGTGATGTCGCGACCGACGGACGCGACGCCGACGACGCTACCGTCGGTGTCGACGATCAGCGAGCGCGTCACCGAGACGACAACCGTCCGCCCGTCCTTGGTCTCGCGCACGGTCTCCAGCGAGCGCACCGGCTCATCGTTGAGCAACCGCTCCCAGTTGAGGTGGTCTGTCGCGCGCTGGCCGGGCGGGCTGATCAGCTCCAGAGACTGTCCGATGGCCTCCTGCGCCGTGTAGCCGTAAAGCAGCTCGGCACCGCGATTCCAGGACAGGAAGATGCCTTCGAGCGAGCTCGTAGTGATCGCATCGTCGGAGGTGTCGAGGACGGCGGCGAGGTTACGCCGATCGCGCTCCACCTCTGCGACCGACCGAGCATCAACCGGCGCGCGGGCGCTGTCTTGGCTGCGCGGTGCCCCGGCGTCGGCGTCGGTCGCAGCGCGGACCAGGCAGACATGCGAGCCGGGCGACAGCGCGTCGACCGCGACGATCTCGATCGTGACGCGTGAGTCGTCCTCGCGCAGCAGTTCGCATGTGGGGCGTTCGCTGCCGCCGCCGAGCAGCGCTTGCCAGCGGTCGATCAGCGGCTCGCGATCGGCATCGGCGATGAACTCGTCGAGGCGGCTACCGAGCAGCCGCTCGCGGCTCAGGCCGAACAGACGGCACGCGGCCTGGTTGGCATCCAGTTGTCGGCGCTCGCGATCGAGGACGATCATCGCGTCGAGCGACGCATGCGCCACAGGGCCGAGGTGCGCAGGGAAAGGCGGGAGCGGGCTCTCGCCGCGGTGCGATGAGAGCACGCCGACCGCGGCGTGCTGCTGGTTTGTCGTCGGCGTGCTGAGGCTCCCCACCTCTCGCTGTGCCAGCCCTCGACGCAGTCGCACCTCGCGCGCTTCCAGTCCAACGCGGAGCTGGTCCCCCTCAGGGGCGCCTCCGCTGGTCTCGTGCTCGATCGCGCGCATCAAAATCTCCGTTGTCCGTTTGCCACCCGTGAACAGGAAGCGAAATGCACGCACGAATCCCGAATCGCGACCGCGCGCAATGCCGTTTATCGGCGCGCGCGCGCCCCGGGATTAGCGTTTGGGCCAGCTGTGCCGGGCGGACCAGCCGCGTGTCACGGTGTCGCGACGTCGGGTGAGCTGAACGGGCTCGTGTCGTTCTGTTCGCTCGGCCGCTGCTTCGCGCGGGCCGGGCGAGCGTCCTCAGCTCGCACCGCCGCACCGTCAACGCGCAGATCGGGCAGGCCCGCTTGCACGTCAGCGTCGACCAGCGCGACGAGACGCCGACTCAGCGCTATGCAGCGCGGACAATGGCGCGGACTGAGGCGTTCGACGCCACGCCCATAGAGCACGAGCCCGCAGGCCGGGCACGACAGATCACCCATCTGGCTCACCTCCAAACGAGGCGGACGCGGCGGCGGGTGAGGCTCGTTCACCGTCAAAAACGACTCGGCCTGAGAGCCTCAGACCGACGACACCAAGCACCGCAATCCGACTCCAATCGTCTGAAGGCGAAGGTAGCACCCGCCAATCTTTCGCTCGAGAGAATTAGATGCTCTAAGCGCGAGAAACCGGATCAAGGGTGGTCAAACCTGTGCACGGTGGTGAAAGGCAGCTGCTGGTTAAGTGTGTGCGCGGAGCGCAGCGAGAGCGCTGTAAAGCTCGCGCGCGGCCGCCTCGCCCCATTCCAAGCTGCGCAGGGCGAAGGACTCGTTCGGCGCGTGGATCTGATCCTCGGCGAGTCCAAAGCCAGCCACGATCACCGGGTATCCGCGAGCGGCCATCTCGGCGACGATCGGGATGCTGCCCCCGCAGCGAATGAACGCGGGCTCGGTTCCGCAGGCGCGCCGCAGCGCATCGGCGGCGAGCCGGAGCGCCGGCTCCTCGGGTTCGAACAGCGCAGGCTCGGCGTACATCACTCCCGTTTCCTCGAGTTCGGCGCCGTCGGGCAGCGCGGAGCGCAGCAGGCCGCTCAGGACCTCATGCATGCGCCGCGGATCCTGCCCGGGCGCGAGGCGCAGCGACAGCGTCGCATTCGCTGTCGCCGGAACGATCGTTCGGGGCTCGCCGCCGGCGATCTCGTTGACGTCAAGTGACGCGTCGGCGCCGTTGCGCAGGTAGTACTCGCCGCCGGCTCCGGGATACAGAGGCCTGCCGCCACTGTCCTTGATCAGCTCGTCGCCCGAGGGCAGTCGCTGCCAGGAGGAGAGCTCAGCCGCCGACGGCGCGATGATCCCTTCGCGCAGCTCCTCCCGCACCTTGCCGTCAGGCCCGGGGAGCACCTCGGCCAGGATGCGTTGCAGGACGTGCAAGGCGTTCAGCACGCTGCCGCCGTAAAGCCCGGAATGCAGGTTGTGCTCGGCGGTCCGCACCTCGAGATCGAGCTTCACCGCGCCGCGCAAGCCGACTGTGATCGCAGGCGTTTCGGGATCGGGCATCAGCGCGTCGAAAACGATCGCCGCGTCGGCGCCGCGCCCGTCCGCGCGAAGCCACGTCGTGACGGCCCCGCCTCCCTTTTCCTCCTCGCCTTCGACCAGCACCCTGACGTTAACCGGCAGCTCTCCGGCGGCGGCCATCGCGCACGCCACGTGCAGCAGCGGGAGGAAGTTGCCCTTGTCATCGGATGCGCCCCGCGCGTAGATGCGGCCGTCGCGCATCGCCGGCTCAAACGGCGGTGAGTGCCACAGTTCGGCTGCTCCGGCACCTTGGACGTCGTAATGACCGTAGATCAGGATCGTTGGCGCTGCAGGGTCGCTCGCGCGCAACTCGCCAACGGCAAGCGGATTTCCGTCGGCAATCTGCACTAGCTCGCAACTGCCACCGGCTGCGCGAACCCGGTCGATCACCCAATTCGCCGCGCGCGCGACGTCATCGGGGTCGCCCCCGCCGGTCGAAATCGAGGGCACGCGAAGCCAATCGATCAGCTCATCAAGCAGCCGTGGGTCCATTCCGCTCACCCTAACGTCCACGGTCCCGATCCACGGCGGGCGTCAACGCCGGTGCTACGGTCGCTTCTGACATCAATGCCGAGGGAGGGGACCATGGACGCCTCAAGGGGCAATCCGCTGTTTCGAGCGCCAATGCGCACTTATACGGCCTACAGCATCGGGAGCGCGATCGCCTGGGCGGTGCTCTGGGTGATCCTCGCGCTGACCGCCAAGAAGGACGTTTTGAACGGCGTCCTCCTCGTGTTCATCGGGTGGGTCATCGGGTGGGTATCGGCGACGCTCGCCCGATCCCTCTACCCGCCCCCCAAGAAGATGCTCCTGGCTGGACTGACCTCAGAACCCAAAGACTGACCCGCACTGCGGCGCCGAGACGACCGCTCACAAAGCAACGGTCACGCTGTATGGCTGAGATGCGTGCTTGGATCTCGGCCTCGCTTCGCGCGCCCCCGCCCGCCCGCTTGCGCGGCTCAGACCTCGTTGGTACGACGCGCCGTAACGAGGACAGCGACGGTGCTCGACCGGATCGGGCGCCCGAGTCGCTTGTACATTGCGACGTGTTCGCCCTCGAGGGCCTGGCGCTGCTGCAATGAAAGGCGTTGGTAGCCCGATGTCGTGCTGAGCAACCCGTTGAGCTCGTCGGCGGTTTGCTCGAGGAGCGTCGGCACGACCGCAACGTGCACGGCGCTGAACAGGCTCCCGGCATGGCGCCGCGCGACGTCGTGGCATCCGAGCCACGCCCATACCTCCGAGATGTTCTCGCGCCGCTGCTCGGCTCCGGCAACGGTGGCGTCGAGATCCCGGTAAGTCGGCCAATCGGTGGCGATCTCGGGTGCGATCCTGGCCAGCCCGGACAGAAGTTCTTCCTGGTCGCGAATGCTGCGCTCCTCTTGGAGCCCGCAATATTGGATGAGCGCCAGCGTTCCCCCCGGAGCGAGCATGCGAGCAGCCTTCTCCCAGCTCACGTCGGGGTCGATCCAATGAAATGCCGCTGCCGAGAACACCGCTCGGAATTGGTTGCGCGGAAGCGTCGCATCCTCAAACCGTGCATTCACAAATTCCACCGCGCCAGAGCCCGCGAGGTTCTGCGCAGCAAGCGCGACCAGCTGCTTCCCCGGCTCGACTGCCAGGACGCGAAATCCTCGAGCGAGGAGGCTCCGTGTCAGCTGACCGGTACCGCACCCGAGCTCGAGCACCGGGTCGTACCGCCCGAGTCCGGCAACCTCACACGCCTCAGCGATCAGATCGTCAGGGTAGCTGGGACGGCTGCGGTCATACTGCGCCGCAACCTCATCGAACACTCTGCCGAAGTGCCGCGCTGAAGTCTCCTCCACCATGCCCCGCACCGTATGACGGGCACAGGACGAACGGACTGCCCGCCCCGGTCGCGTTTCGTGGCGCGGCAGGCGCGCGGGGACACGCTTGTCAGGGTGAGACGCGGAGACGGCGACGGTGTGACACGCCGGCGCGCGCGAAGTATGCGGCGAGGCACAGTCCAAGGCTGACCTCGATCAGCCACACGAAATCCGGTGAGGCGAGTCGTCCGGCCGCGAATCTGGCGAGCGGCTCAAGGCACAGGGCGGCGGCGAGCGCTGCGGCGCTGATCCACGACCGCTCGGTGCGCCAGCGCTGCCCCAACAGCCCGAACAGCGGCGCCGTGACGAGCCCGCCACCGATGTTCGCCAGCTGTGACGGAACTAGGTGGATCAGGTCCGAAGGAAACTGACTGAGCGGCACGTTCTCGACCGGACTGAGCGTCATCAAGAAGTAGCCGGCGAGCGCGCACATCACGGCAGTGAGCCCGGCGAGCATCGCTCGGCGCTGGCCTGTCTGAGTCGCTCCGAACACGAACGGCAACACGAGCCAAGTCGCGGACACGCCGCTCACGGTGCTCGTCCAGGGCCCCAGCAAAAACAGGCTGCCGAGGTATTGGTCGGCGCCGCCGAACACGAGCCCGACGACTCCGGCGACCAAGAACATCACGCGCCAAACTTAGGAGATGCCGTGCGACCGGTCAAGCCGCACGGGGCAGGCGCGCTGCCGGGCATTTATTTCGCGCCGCTCCGTGTGATCGGCGGGGTGCGAGCGATATCAGGCGAACGCGATGACACCCAGCGTCAGGAGCGACAGTCCGACTCCGGTGATCGTGAGCCACGTGACCACCGGCGAGGAGAGGCGATCGTAGGTGCCTTTACTCAGCGCCGCCGCCACGCGGCGTTCACGGACAGCGCCGATCACAAAGATCGCGATTGCGAGCGCTCCATAGCCGATGCCCAGCAGCCTGAGCGGCCAGGTCGCGCCGGCCGTTAGACCCGGCACCAGCCGTCCGACGCCGACGGCCACGGCCGCGGCGCCCAGGCCGGTGCGCCACCACGCAAGCCAGGTCCGCTCTGCCGCAAGCCAGGTCCGCCGCGGGACTTCCGCGTGAGGATCTCGACTGTCGAGTTCGGTTGTCACCGCTACGCGCCAACTTAGCTTGCTCGAGCAGCGCTCGCAGTAGCGGAAACTCGATCGAAAATGTCGCGAAAGGCGCGCAGCGGGCTTGACCGACGGCCGATACAGCACGCGGTCTGCACTGGCTGATCGGGTTCAAGCGCGACGCCGGCGCCTGACGCCACGGATGGTCCGGACATACGGTCGCGTCGGGGGAGGTGGCTGCTATTGCCTGAAGGCGACAGCGTCGCGGCGCGCCTGCTCTGGGTTGGTGGGATTGCCCTTGTCGTTGGCGAGCTCATCCGGATGGGTCCCCACTACAGCTTGAGGCGGCGGTGGCAGGTCGTCCATGCTCGGGTGCGATTGCCCGCCGGCGCGAACGAGTAGCTCGAGGTCGGTTGGCCGCGTGGCATGCCGGAGCGCATCCTCGATGGTTACCGTTCCGGCTAGCACTAGCTCGCAGAGCGCTTGGTCGAACGTGTGCATGCCGTAGTAGCTGCCCTCAGCGATCACGTCCGTTAGTCGACCGGTCTGGGTCGAGTCGATGATCATGTCGTGCACGCGGCCGGTCATCAGCATTACCTCGGTGATCGGGGTTCGGCTCTTTCGGTCCACACTTGGCACGAGGCGTTGAGAGACGATGCCTTTGAGGGTGTCGGCCAGCTGGACCCGTGCCTGCTGTTGTTCGCGACCGGGGAAGAAGTCGACGATGCGTCCGATCGTTTCTGGCGCATCCACGGTATGCAATGTCGCGAGAACGAGGTGGCCGGTGTCGGCTGCCGAGAGGGCAGTACGAACGGTTTCCTCGTCGCGCATCTCGCCGATGAAGATGATGTCAGGGTCCTGGCGCAAGACCTGCCGCAGCGCGCCTTTGAACGACTCGGTGTCGGTGCCTACCTCGCGCTGGTCGACAGAGCTCATAGCGTCGTGATGGATGAACTCGATTGGGTCCTCGATCGCCACGATGTGCTTGCACATCGTTTGGTTGACGTGCTCGATCACCGCAGCCATCGTCGTCGACTTACCGCTGCTGGTCGTCCCGGTGACGAGGACAATCCCGTTCTCCTCCTCGCCGAGCCGCAGCAGAACATCCGGCAGGCCGAGCTGCTTGACGGTGCGGATGTGCCGCGGGACGGCTCGGAACACGAGGGCGATTGACCCGCGCTGCTGGTAGGCGTTGACGCGAAAGCGCCCGACGCCGGGAGCGGTGTAAGCCAAGTCGAGTTCGTGGGTGGACTCGAATTTCTCGATCTTGCTGGCGGTAGCAACCATGTGCAGGATCTGCTCGGTCTCACGCGGGGTTAGCGGTTCGACAGCGTCAGACAGCGGCACAAGCGCGCCGTGTAAGCGCATGAGCGGATGGTTACCAGCCTTCAGGTGGATATCCGAGGCGCCGAGGTCGACGGCGTGGGCGAGCGCCGCTACCAACTCGAATTGGCCCGCACCGGCGTCTGTACGAAAACTCGGCGGAGAAGGAGTGTCCACAATGCCTCACCTAGACATCGACGCAGAAGGGCGCCGACTCAAGGCGAGTTCGCAGCCGCGCGCTCGCGGTGCTTATCGCAGAACTGGTTAGACGACGGCGTCTGTCGGTTTTCCGGCCCGGCGCGGCGGCTGAGGAGTGCCGTTCCGGTGACGGCGACTGCTCCGGAGCCTGCTCATGATCGAGGAGAAGGCCCGCGATCGCGGGCCTTCTCGCTACGACCAACGGCTTTGGGAGCTGCTGCTAGACCGCGATGAGCGCACGTGTCTTGTTAACTAGAACCTTGCCGCTCGTGACCTTCGGCGGATTCGGCAGTGCCGTCTCGAGCTTCTTCTCGCGCACCCAGTTGGACGCCAAGCGGGTCGACTCCTCGGCATGCGCGCTGTCGAAGAGGCCGACGGAACTAGGACGCCGTTGTCGGCTTCGATCAGGTAATAGCTGGTCGAGACCGACCTTCCGCGAGCCTAGAACTACACCCCTGCGCGCAGCCGCGCTGGCTCGTCGCGGTGCGGCATTCTCGGTTGGTCGTCCGCAGGGAGCGCCCCGAGTCCGCGGGGCCTTGGTGCACCTCTCGCGCCGAGCGACACTCTTGGGAGCGGCGTGGAGAAAGCGGCGATACAGCTATGCCGGAGTCAGCTGGGGAGCCGGAGGAACTCGGTCATCGTCCAGGCGGGGCGGAAGCCGAGTCGCTCGTACAGCTGCTTCGGCCGGTCTTCGTCGTCGGCGCAGATGAGGAGGTCCTCGTGGTCGCGTCCAGCGGCGATCGCCGCCAGCGTGAGGGCTGTGCCGATCCCGTTCCCGCGACGCTCGGGTCTGACATAGGCTGCTGCGACTTCAGCCTGGTTTCCAATCCGCTCGAGTGTCGAGTACCCGACCGGCTCGCCCTGCTCGAGCACTGCGAAGGCGCGGGCCTCGCGCAGCCGCGCGACCTCGATCGCCTCGTTGAGGTGATCGCCGAGCTCGTGACCGGGGTACTCCTCGGCGTGCCAGGCGATCTGGAGCTCGCAGGTCGCCTCATAGGCGACTTCTTCGACCCGGTGGCCGGCGGTTAGCGCAGGGGCGTGTTCGTGGCGCATTAGGACGAGCCGCCAAGAGCGCCAGCCGAGACCCTCGAGCTCACCGCGCACCGCCCCAGGTTCAGAGTCGAAGTCGATCCGTCGATGCCCAAGCCCAGCAAGCGCCTCCTCGGCCAGCTCGGCCAACTCGCCGCCGCTCATCGCGGGTGCGCGCTCGACCCGTATCAGGTTGTACGCCCAGTACTTCGGGAAGCGCGATGCGCGCCAAATCGTTCCGTACTCCCACGGCTCGGCGAGATCACAAAGCTGAGCGAGCTCGGCCGCCCGCCACGCCAAAGCCCGCTCGTAGCCCGACTGCTGCACCACCGGCACAGCATCGCAGGACCGGGCAGCCAAACCGCGTCCTACGTTTTGAGGGCTGCCGGCGCCCGGAACGAGCCGCCCGGCCGAGACGCTCGCAACTCGCGCACTGCGACAACGTGACTGTGATCGTCGTACGTGGCTCCTCGCGAAATTTGCGACAGTCTGCGTGGTGTGACGATCCGATGGTGCGGAACTGGTGATGCGGGAGTTTGATGGCAAGGCGCTCTACGCAGCGCTGGATGCCAAGCGCCAGGCTGAACGGCTGAGCTGGCCTGGCGCGGCGGCGGCGATCTGGGATATGGCGCCCTTGTTGAATGCGTCTCGCGATTCGCGCGGGCTGGCGAACCATCCGATCAGCCCTTCGACGTTGCGGAACTTGGGCAAAGGTGGCGACACGAGCTGCCAGCACGCCTTGTTCTTTCTGCGCTGGCTGGGGCGCACGCCCGAGAGCTTCCTGGCCGGCGCTGGCCTTGACGCTGGTGCGCCGCTGCCGGCTTGCGGGCCGGATTGCCGCCCGCGCTGGGATCTGAAGGCGCTACACGCCGGGCTGAACGGAGCCCGGATGAGTCGGGGCGTCACCTGGGCGCAGACCGCTCACGACCTGCGCTGTCAGCCAGGCCAGCTCACCGGCCTGAAGACCGCCCGATTTGCGACCGGCATGATCCTAGCCATGCGCATCACCCAGTGGGTCGGCCGACCAGCAGCCGATTTCATGTATCAGGCCCGCTGGTAGCGCGCCTTCCGGAGTCAAACACGCCGCCTGCGCTAGTCTCGCGCAAGGCGAGCGCGTCGGCGGCGGTCAGGGACGTGCTCGCTTTCTTGGAGCAGGCACCTGGGGGGTTTCAGTGGCTGGGTCCGTTTTGCGCCAGGTAGGCCGTGGTCTCGCTTGCGACCAGGCTGACCGTGTTTCCGAGCGCGACATTGGCGTCGAGCGGGTGCAGTCCCCACAAGGGCGCGAGCACGCCGGTCGAGGCCAGCGGCGCCGCTCCGTTGATCGCCGTCACGTCGAGGAAGTTGTTGGCGTTCAACTGGGCGCACTGCGCGCTGAAGGAGTCGTTGTACTCAAA
>JBEKBL010000052.1:13811-15514 GCA_050015415.1 Solirubrobacteraceae bacterium | reverse complement strand
GCAGAAGTAGCCGTACACGTAGCGGCCGTCGTAATCGCCGCCGAGCGAGGGATCCTCGAGCACATAGCCGCCAATGACCGCCGTGCAGTAAGGCAGGTTGGTACTGGGATCGGTGCCGTGGACGAAGGTGATGACTGGCGCCACCGGCGGCTGAGTGACCGGGCAAGGACTGATGCTCGGCGTGACGTAGGTGCCTTCGAAGCACGGCCAGCCGAAGAAGGGCGGTGGCGCGCCAGCCGCCAGCGTCGAGGGAACGTCGTCGATCTCCTCCTGCGTGCTGTTGCCGACGTCGGCGATGATCACGTTGGCGTTGGTCGGGTCGAACGAGAACCGGTAGGGGTTGCGCAGGCCGTAGGCCCAGATCTCTGGGTCAACGCCCGACTGGCCGTACAGCGGGTTGCTGGCCGGGATGTCGCAGCTGCAGCCCTGGGCGTTGGGCGTCTGACCAGGCTCGGGAATGATGCGCAGCAGCTTGCCGTGGAGGCTGTCGAGGCTGAGCGCGAGCATGTCGTCGTTACAGCCGTCGCCGCCATCGCCGATTGTCAGCCAGAGGTCGCCGTCCGGGCCGAACGCGAGCTGGCCGCCGTAGTGCGGCGAGGTCATCGAGGTGCAGCCGGTCGTGGGCACCTCGAGGATCTGCGTTTGAGTCGAGGGGTCGGCGAGGTCGGGGTTGGCGGCGCTGGTCTGGAACTCGTCGAAGTGGTAGTTCTCGAGGTTGAGGTTGCTGGAGTTCGAGTTATCGGAGAAGGCGACGTAAAAGCGTCGGTTGGTTGCGTAGTTGGGGTCGAACGCCATCGACCACAGGCCATCTTCGTTGTAGGTGCTGACCTGGCTGTGCAGGTCGAGGAACGGCGTCGGTTGGAGCACGCCGTCGTCGATCACGTAGACGTAGCCGTCCTGCGTCCCCACGAAAACGCGGTGGGTGTCGCCCGGCGGGCTCGTTACGAACGTCGGCCCGAATCCGCCGGGGGATTTGAATGGCAGGCTGCCGCCTGGACCCGGGATGCCAACGAGCTGCAACCCGCTCGCCAGCGCGCTCGAAGCACCGCACAGCAGGAGCACGAACGCCACGACCGCGCCGGTCGCAGCCGCGCGCCTGAGTGAGGCTCGGGGCCCCGCCCCTCGCGCGCGATACCCGTCGCTACGAGTCGCGAATGTCACCGACGTATGCCGTGCTGAGACGAAAAGCCGCAGGAGAACCGTGGCGCATCCTCGCACGCGACGCTCGCCGCTGTCCAGCCGCCGCCGGTCCTTCCAACGATCAGCGAGCGCGAAGCTCGCTCGCCGATCAGCAATCGCAGGTGAGCGCTCTTCGCGAAGCGCTTTCTCGACGCCTCACCGCGAGCGTCCGACCGCCCCGAGCGCTCCCCGTAGCCCGACGCACCCGACGCACGCGACGCAGCCGACGCAGTTCACGCAGCCAACACATGCCACGCAGCCGGCACAGCCGAAGTTGGCGATGCCGGCAGCCACGGCCGCGCTTGCGACGACGCCGGCACTGAGGGCCACAGCCGCGCAGCCAACAACGCCGGCGCTCGCGGCCGTGCCCGCACTGCCGATCACGCCGGCGCTCGCCACGGTGCCAGCGCTACCGATCACCCCAGCGCTCGCCAGAGTGCCAGCGCTACCGATCACGCCGGCACTGGCGAGCGTGCCTGCGCTACCGACCACTCCGCTGGAGGCACGCGGCGAGCGACGCGTCG
>JBEKBL010000052.1:0-13802 GCA_050015415.1 Solirubrobacteraceae bacterium | reverse complement strand
CGCTGCCCGCGTCGGCGGACCGGCGTCGGTGTCATCGGCCGCCGGGTCGGAGTGGACTCCAAGCCAGCGGCGCAGTGTGCTTTCGAGGTCGGCATGGCGCACGGGCTTGGTGATGTAGTCATCCATCCCCGCGTCGAGGCAGCGCTCGCGGTCGCCGGTCATTGCGTGAGCGGTCATCGCGATCACAGGTGTCCGCGCCGAGGCCTCCTCGCGCCGGCGGAACTCCCTGGTCGCTTCGTATCCGTCCATCTCAGGCATCTGGCAGTCCATGAGGACGGCGTCGTAGTGGCCTGCGGCGAGGGCCCGTAGGGCTTCCGTTCCCGTTCCGACGACCTCGACGCTGCAGCCGCAGCGCTCGAGCGCACGACGAGCGACGATCTGATTGACGGGGCTGTCCTCGGCGAGCAGCACCAGCGGCGAGTCTAACCGCGGCGACGCGCTCGCCCGCCGCGCCTCCGCGCTCGACTCCGACAAGGCTTCCGCGGCGGCCGGAGCCTCCAGCTCGACATCGAACCAGAATGTGCTCCCCTGTCCGGGAGCACTGCGTGCATCGATCGTGCCGCCCATCATTTCGATCATTTCGCGCGCGATCGCGAGACCCAGACCGGTGCCGCCGTAAACGCGTGTGGTCGAGACGTCGGCCTGGGTAAACGGCTCGAACATGCGCTGCAACTGGCCGGGATCGATGCCGATGCCGGTATCTGACACCTCGACGTGCAGAGCTATGGTCTCGGCCGCGGGCTGTGTCGTGCCGACCCGCACTGCGATTGCCCCGCTCGGTGTGAACTTGATCGCATTTGACAGCAGGTTCGCGAGTACCTGCTGCAGTCGTCGGCCGTCGCCGCGGGCACGTAGCGGAACGTCCTCGGAAATCTCGAGGTCGAGGCGCAGCTCTTTCGAATCGGCCAGCACGCCGGCGGTTGCGCATGCCTGCTCGATCGTCTCGACGAGCTCGAAGTTGTCAATCTCGAGCTCGATGTGCCCGGTCTCGATCTTCGAGAGATCGAGGACGTCGTTGATGAGGGCCAGCATCTGGTCGCCGGATCTCGCGACCTGCTCCGCGTACTCGCGCTGCTTGCCTGTCAACTCCAGGTCGAGCAGGAGCTCGGTCATCCCGATCACGGCGTTCATCGGCGTGCGAATCTCGTGACTGACGTTGGCGAGGAATGCTGATTTCATGTTCGATGCTTCGACCGCGCGATCGTGCGCCGCGGTTGCCTCGGCCGCCATCCTGTTGCGCTCGGTCACGTCGATGTAGAGCGCGATCACGCACTCCCTTCCGTCGAGGCTGACATCGTCGCTGCTGACCTCGACGTCGATGATCGCCCCGTCCTTGCGCCTGTGCTGCAGAGCGTCGCGAGCGTGCGCGCCCGAGCCGCCGGCGTCCCCGCGGTCGGCCGGCAAATCCGGGCCTCGCGACAGGGTCGCGTCGCCGGCCCGCAGCTCGTCGACTGTCATCGCGTGCAGCTCGGCCGGCGAATAGCCGTAGCTGGCCACCATCGCGTTGCTGGCCGCCACGATCTGGCGGGTCTTCCTGTCGTAGGTCACCATCGGGAGCGGGTTCTGCTCGAACAGCAGCCGGTAGCGCTCCTCGCTCAAGCGCAGCTGGGCGCGCGCGAGCCGCAGCGCCGGACGGAAGGCAAGCCGCACGCCTGCGAGCAGCAGCGTGGCGCCGGCCAGGGCGACGGCCAACGGCGGCACGTGGCGCCAGTTGTCGAGGATCAGCAGGCCGAGGCTTGTCGCAGCCAGAAGCCCGGGAAGGCCGAACCCCGACAGGCGCTGTAGCGCAAGCCGTTCGGAGCCGCGGTCGGCGAACCACATCGCCATCGCAAACAGCCAGATCGAGCTTGGCCAGGCGAGCGCGTTCAGAACGCTGCTGAACTGTGAGGCGCCCGATGCGGGCTGGATGAAGAAGATCGTGTCGCCGGCTGCGTTCAGCGCAATACCCATCGCAACCAGTACGAGCGTCGCGCGCCGGCGGCCGGAGACGAAGACCGTGCTGCCGACGACGATGCCCAGCAGCGCGACGTCGGCAGCGGGGAAAGACAGGCTGACCAGCGAGGACAGGGAGGGACGCGCGAGCAGGTGCTCGATTCCACGCAAGGCGAAGCTCGAGCAGAGGGCGGCGATCCCGAGGGCGGCGATCCCGCCGTCCAGCCAGTTCGGCGCGTCTTCCCGCGTTATCTCCCCGCCTAGGAACAGCAGAATCGCGATGAAGGCCAGCGGGTAGAACATGAAAAAGAAGGGGTCCGCAGCTGAGAACGTCGCCGGGGTGGCCCCACCGAGCGATTCGATCGTGTACGCGACGTCGCCGATCGTCCACGACGCGCACGCAGCACCCATCGCCAGGGCCACGCGCCGGTGCCTGCGCATACCACGCGCACTTGCGAAGCAGAGCCCGCAAGCAACCGTCTGGAAGCCGATGACGAGCCAACCGTCCAACAGCGGCGAGAACTGCCACGAACGGCGAACGACCATCAGGCCGAGGTAGCTGGCAAGCAGCGCTCCCAGCAGAGCGAACAACCCCCAGATGACCGGCATGTTCCCGGCCTTGGGCGTCTGGGATGCCAGCCTCGACTTCGGCCACAGCGACCGCTGTCGCGAGCTCTCGGACATACCGCGTTATCGGAAAATCGGTCCGGCGCCTTGAGGTCGGAACCCCGCGATCCTCGAGGGCGAGACTGCCTACTTCACCACCTTCAGGATCGCGTGCATCCCGAGCTTCCAGTGCCCGGGCAGCGAGCACCAGAGGTGATAGGTCCCCGGCCGCAGGTAGACGACGGTGTTGTAGCGCTGGCCCGGAGCGAGCAGCGGCTCGGCGATGACCGACGGCGAGGTTCCCCGACGCAGGTTCAGGTTGTGCATGTCCATGCCGCCATCGATCTCCTGCAGGTTCACCGGTCCGGCCTTGACGACGCCGCGCGACAGAAGGAGGTGGTATTCGACCTGCGTGACCTGGATATAGGAGCTGGCGCGAGGGCGTGCCGCCCGACGCGACATCGACGCCCCGGCGTCAGTAGCGATCACCGCGGCGAGCGTCAGACAGAGCAGCGCGGGCGTGATCGTTGCGCGCCAGCGCGGGCGCGCGGCGCTCAATTGACGACCGTCACCCGCGGCAGAGAGCTGGCGCCGGGGATGATCTGCGTGGCGTCCTGATCAAGCCACTGTTCGAGCACCGAGCAGTAGAGGCTGCGGTAGTCCGCCGTCTCGGTGAGGTTGCCGAGCGGGTCGAGGCCGCTGGCGAGGCCCTGCCACTCGCCGACCATCTTGCCGGACGCGTTCTCACCGATGACGAAGCCACAACCAGCGGCGCCGTGGTCGGTTCCGGCTGAGGCGTTCTCCTGCGGGCGACGACCGAACTCCGACCAGACAACGGTCAGCACGCGGTCCGCGAGTCCGCGCGCCTCGAGATCGCGCTGGAACGCGTAGAGCGTCTGCACCGCCTCGCCGAGCCCGGAGGTGAAGCTCGACACCTGGTTCTCGTGCGTGTCAAAGACCGAGTCGGTCGTCACCGTCGCGCAGGTGATCGGCAGCCCGGCGGCGAGCATCTGCGCGATCGCCGCCATCCGCGCCGGGAACGAATCGCCTGCGGTCGGGTATCCGGCCGGCAGCGTCGGCTTGGGGGCGTTCGCCGCCGGCTGGAAGGCCAGCAATTGCTCGCGCAGCGTTGTCGACATCACGGCGGCCTGGCCGGACTCCTTCAAGCCCGCGTCGCCAGTGCGGACGCCGACCTCGCCGAGCGAGCGGAACGCGCCGTACATCAGGTCCTGCGGTGGGCCCCAGACCCCTTCCGCATAGAAGCTGTAGTCGCTGGGCAAATCGATCGTCGCCACCGGGACCTTGGCCGTTGCGAGCGACGGTTGCAGCGAGTAGTCAAGACAGAGTCCCTGCAGCGGATTGTCCGATGTGCCAACCACGTCGAGGTAGCGACCGAGCCAGCCGGTGAGGAGGTTCGCGTCCATCGCGCCGACCTCGTAGTAGTGGCGGCTCGTGAAATGCGATTGGTTCATCGGATCCGTGTAGCCGATCGTCGGCAGCGCGGTGACCTTGCCCTCGGCGTGCAGCTGGGCGAGCGGCGCGGCCTGCGGATGCCACTGGAGGCGCGGATCCTCAGTGAACGTGGGGCCGGCACCCTCGGGAAGCGCGAGCACCTGGCGGTAGGTCGTGTAAAGGGGATCGCCGACGGGGCAGAGCACGGACATCGAGTCGATTCCGCCCTGGAGGTAGACACTGACCAGCACGCGCTGGTCCGGCGTCGACGCAGCACTCGCGATCCCGGCTTCGAACGCGGCCGGTTCGAGCAGCCGGCCGGCACCGTAGACCGAGAGCAGCATCCCCGTTGCCGAGAGCACGAAGCTGCGACGGTTGAGACCGGTGCCGGCTGGGATTGGCATGCCAGGCTCGACCGCCGGCAGACCACGGCCAGCCTGCGCGGCGCCGCGGCGCAGCAGCTCGGCGCGGTTGAAGTCGTGGCAGGAGCAGGTCGGCTTTGTCATCTCAGCAGGTCTGGTAGTCGGGCGTTACGACGACGAGGGCCCGCAGTGCGTTGAGCGTCAGCACCGGGTACTGCTCGCGCTCCCAGGTCGCGGTCGCTGAGTCGACGGCGGCGGCCTGGGCGTACGCCGTGAGCGCCTGGCGTCCAGGGGTGCTGATCGTCGGCTTGCCCCAGAAGTCGATCGCCTGCTTCGTCATCCGCTTGGGGTCGGCGGTGACCTTGACCTTCGAAGGATCGAGCGCGCGCTGCTGTCCGATCATCTCGGCTGTGAGATTGAAACGCGCCTGCCAAGTCCCGGTATTCAGCCAGCGCGTTGCGTCCCAGCCCGAGACGTTCGGCGGGTAGAACGGCGTCTGGCCGATCTGACTCGACTCCCACACCCAGGCGTCGGTGTCGATGTAGCGCCCCATCCCGCGCAGCATGCCCGCGAGTTGCACGATCGGCGGCTTGACCATGCGCTCTCCGGCGTGGAACGTTGGGTGCATCAGCATCGCCTCGACGAGCGGGCGGATCTGCTTGCCGGAGTGGAGATAGAGGTACTCCGCGGCCTTCGTGTCGCGCGCCGACAGCGGCTCGGCCGAGAAGTAGGACCAGAGCTTCGTGACGAAGAACTTCGGGTGGTCGGGGTGCTGGAGAACGAGTCGCAGACTGCCGCGCCAGTCGAAGTTACCGCGGTGGCCGTAGATCACCTTGATGCCATCGTCGTGCAGTGCCGCATCGAAGCGGAAGTCGTCCGGCTGTCCAGTATCGGCGTTCCAGGTATAGGTCCAGCCGGTCAGCGCCCGCGCCTGCTCGCGCACATCCGTCTCGGTGTAGCCGTTGTCGACGCCGAGCGTGAACAGCTCCTGTAGCTCGCGGGCGTAGTTCTCGTTCGGGTCCTGCTTCGTCGATCCCGCGAGCGTGAGGTAGAGCTGCATCGCCGGATCAATCGTGATCGCCGTCAGCATCCGCGGAAAGCTCGACAGCGCGCGGTTTCGCATCGTCCAGTTCTGATTGATCATCAGCCGCTGCGAATTGACCATCGCGTTGCTCGTCGCAAACCAGTCATGCCAGCTCAGCGTCATCCGCTCGACGAGCTGCGCCCGTGAGCGGACCATCCTGTCGAGCCACCAGAGCACGTCGTTGCCATAGACATCGAATGGCTCGAGCGGCTGGCCGTTCTCGAGCACCGGCGCCGGTCCGACAAGGCGCTGATTCGACGGACGCGTCAACGAGAGCACAGCGTGGCGCATGCCGTGCTTGGCCAGCGCTGCAGCCTCTCCCGGCTTGGGGCCGAATCCGGCGCGCCAAAGCAGGCGCTCGGCCTGCTGCTCGCCAAACCGCCCGGTGTATTTGGGCAGCGGTCCGGGATCGGAGATCGCGTTCCCCCGCCGCTTGCTCCCCGGGGCGGTGCCACTCCCCCGCCGCTTTCTCCCCGAAGCGGTGCCAAGCATCATCTGATTCTTCGGCAACACCTGCTCCCGCCTATAGCGACCTAGGACATCGGGCCAGTCCGTCGAGGCTAGCATCGTCCAGAGCCGGACGGCGGCGGTCAGGCGAGCGTGAAGTGGCTGAGAAGCCGCTCGAGCTCCTCCGCGGTTCCGGCGAGCGCCTCGGCCGAGGCTGCGATCTGCGCCGTCGACGCGCTCGTCCGCTCGGCCGTCACCGAAACCTGCTGGGCGGAGGCAGACGACTCCTCGGCGACCGCGAGAACCTCGTCGACGCTCTCCTGCATGCGCGCCCCTGAGCTCGCGATCTGCTCGATCGAGCCCGCGATGCGCTGGACCCGGCCGTTCATGTCCGCGACGCTTGCGTCGATTCGCAGAAATGCCTCGCGTGCCTGCTCGACGGTTGCGACGCCCTCCTCTGTGCGGCGTGCGCCGTCGGCGACGACCTCCACCGCGGTGCCGGTTTCGGACTGAATCTGTGCGATCAAGCCCCCGATCGTCTCCGCCGCCTGCCGCGACTGCTCTGCCAGCTCACGCACGTGATCTGCAACGACGGCGAACCCGCGCCCCTGCTCACCGGCCCGCGCTGCCTCGATTGCGGCGTTCAGGGCAAGCAGGTTCGTCTGCTTGGTCACCGCGGTGATCGTGTCGACGATGCCGCCGATCTCCTGGCTCGTGGCACCGAGCTCGTGGATCGTGCGTGTGATCTCGACGCTCGAAGCCTGTACGGCACGCATCACCTCGGTCGCACGCTCGACTGCCGCGGCGCCCTCCTCGGCCACGGCGCGCGTCTGGCGCGCTGCCGTCACAGTCTCCTGGGCGTCCGCGGCGGACAGCTGTGAGGCGGTGGCGACTTCGTCGGTGACCTGTCGGGCCTCGGCGAGCGAGCGCACCTGGATTTCCGCACCCTCAGCGACCGAACCGACCGCATGAGCGATCTCCCCCACCGCCATGCCCGTCTGCTGCCCGCTCCTGGCGATCTGCGCCGAGGCGGAGCCGACGGTGCTGGAGCTCGACGATATCTGGCGCAACAGGTCGATGACCTTCGCGCACATGTCGGCAAACGCGATCCCGAGCTGGTCGCGCTCCGATCTTGGCTCGATCACGACGGTCAAGTTGCCCGCGGCGACCTCGCGCGCCGCGAAGCTCATTGCCTGGCGGTACTGGACGAGCCCACGGAAAGCTCGCGCCATCTGGCCGATCTCATCGCGGCTCTCGAAGTCGACGTCGTCGACCTCGACATCGCCGGTGGCGAGCGTCTCGGCGGCGCGCGTGATCCGTCTGAGCGGTTTCGTGATCGAGCGAACCACCGCCCCGGTGAAGAGGAAGGCGACCAGCAGCGCCACGAGCCCGACCACGCTCACCCACAAGACCGCTTGGTTCACGGTATTGCTGATGCCGGCAGCTAGTGCTCCCGCTTCGAGCGAAAGCGTCTTGCCCGTGGCAAGGAAGTCCGACTGCACTGTGTTCGCGGCGCCGGCACTTGCGGTGACGATCCCGGTCGCCTGAGCGGTGGATCCGGTCAGCATTTCCGTGTGGAATCGGCGCGTGTAACTGTTGTAGCGGGTGAGCGCCGCCCGCGTGCGCGCCGCTTCGAGGCGCACCGCGGCGGTCGGCGAGTCCCGCACGAGCCAGTTGACGCCAGTCAACGCCTGCGCGTAGCCGCCCTCGATCTGGCGCCACTCGGCCGGGGCCAGTTGTGGCTCGCGCAGTGGCTGCGCAGCAACGGCGTCGTTGGAGCTCGAGTCGTCGGTGATCCAGCCTTCGAACGCGCTGCGCTCGACCTGCGATGCCTTGAAGGCGGAATACGAGGTGTCTGCCTTGGCGCGCGTGGCCAGCATGCCGCCAACGGCGACGGCGACGCACACGGACGCGGTGGCCGCGAGCACGACGACGAGCGCGACCAGGCGGCCGCGGATCCCGAGATAGTGCGAGAGCGCAAAGTGACGGGCCGGCCGCGTGGCTCCCGGCGGGCCGACGGCGACGTCGTCCATGGGCAATTACTCGGCGGCCCAGGGGGAAGCTTGAGCGTGGTCCTGCCTGGCTCGACGGGGAGCGGTGCGCGGCGCGCAAAGCGCCCCGGCCGAGTCCGCCGGCCGCTAGTTCGACCCGTCCGGTGCCTGGAAGCGCGCGACGCTGAAACCGAGCAGCAGCGGGATGTTGACGGCGAAGACGATGAGCATCAGCGTCAAAATGAGCAGCTGAGTGCCGCGCGTATGGTCGTAGATGAAGACGTATTCGAGCATCCCCGCGATCACCGCATAGGCCAGCAGCACCCAGCCGGCGACCTGGCGAAAAATGCGCCAGTTGAACGGCTCGATGCGCGACAGCAGGATGACGTTGGTAGCGAGCAGCAGCGCGGCGGCGATCAGCAACGCGATCGTCGGTCCCTGGGGAACGTGGCGCGGTAGGTGAGACGCGGTGTAGATACCGCCGATCACGATCAGCGCGAGCACTGCGATCGAGATCTGCTGCACCGGCGGCAGCTCCCGGTCTCCGGGCGCGAGTGGCGCGTGCGCTTGGTGGGCTTCCATGCCTTAGCCCGCCGCGATGTGGGTCATGATCACGAGCGTCGCCACCTGCATCAGGCCGGTGATTCCCGCGGTGTAGATGAAGACCTTCATCAGCCGCTCGATCCGGGCTCCGTTCGGCTGCGGCTTGCGCAGCTCGAACAGGACCGCGATGTTCGCCGGCTCCAGCAGGCCGAGAGCGATCGTCGCCATTACGCCGACAACGATGTAGGAGGCGACGAGCCAGCCGTGCTGCGGTGAGTTCGCGCTGAGGTTGCCGAGCGAGCGCGCGAGCTGGAAGCCGGCACCAAGCGTCATCGTGACGAGCGTCGGCATTATCAGCAACATCTTCGGCATCAGCCGGGTCGAGAACTCGACCCGCGCGGGGATCGACATCGAGCCCATGATCGGCCCGAGCACGAGGCCGAGGAAGAGGTCGATCCCGGTCCACAGCCCGCCGCCGACGATGTGGTAGAAGTCGAGCGCCCACAGGCTGTTGGTGGCGATCGCGACGACCATCCCGACGATCACGACCGCAACGATCGGCAGCCCGACGAGCGGAACGATCTGGAAGTCGGGCCGCGGCTGCGCCCGCGCTGCTGGTGGAGCCTGAGCCTGAACCGGCTCTGCGATGCTCGCCACGAAGGCCTCCTCCTCCTCGTCTCCGGATCGCCGCCTTACGCGATTTCGCCCGAGAAGATAGACAACGCGGCGGATGCGCGGTAGCCCGCCGGCTACTTCTTAACATCGCGAACCAGGCCGGCTCCAAAGGACGGCTTCTGGGTCGGCTTTTGAGCGCCTCGCAGAAAGACGCGCGGCCCGTGGGCCGCGCGTCTCTCTTCCGGTCCCTCGATGGATCGGGATATGTGGCCCCGCGACGGGGGGCGGTCCGCGGGGCGTTGTTCCTCGTCCCGGCAATCACGCCGGAATGAGAGCTTGGACGCGCTACGCGGGGCGAGCCACCTGCCGGGTCGCTCAGTTGGCATCTCGGGGCTCGCGGGCTCCGGGATCCCCCGGTGGCTGCGGCATCCGGGGCACGAGCGCTCGCGCGCTGCGCTCGCAATCGAAGATGAAGTGGACGAGGCGCTCACGGTCGGCCGGCTTGATCGAATAGAAGGTGACCGCCGGGTGACCCGAGCCGACCATCCGGACCACCCGCGCGTAGCCCTCGATCGGCGGCTCGCCGGCCTCGAGACGCAGCTGAAAGCTGACGTGCTCGCCCGGGCGAAGCTGATCGGGACCGGATAGCAGTAGTCCGCCGCCGCTCAGATCGAGCGCGAATGTGTGGCTCACAACGCCATCGGCCTCGCGCGAGACGCGAACCGGCCGTGAGACGCGCACACGAACGAAGCGGCGACGCTGCTCGAGCTCGATCACGTCGTGGACCGTGAAGCGCAGGCGCTCGCCCTCGCCCGGTGAGATCTCTCCTGCGAGCCGCGTTATGCCACGCGGCGAACTGCATTCGAGCACCAGTTCCTCGACCGCCGGGAAGCTGAAGGACGCCGCTGCGGCCAGCACCGAAAGCGTCAACTCGACGCCAGCGTGGGAGGCGACCTCTACAGCGATGTCGCTTCCAGGCCCGCGCAGCAGCCGGCCAAACGCGCCGGTCAGAGGCGGCAGGGACTGCTCGAGGTGCGACGAGCGTTCGCCGCTCACGTCAGTAGGAGCCCCGGTCGTCCAGCGGTCGGTCACCCGCGATGCTGATCCCGCCGCTCGCCATCCCGATGCCCCCCTCTTGACCGATCAGATCGAACAGCTCGACGCCTGTGAGCACGCCCAGGTCAACGTCATCGTCATCTCGCAGGCGGATCTGTAGCGAGCGATCTGGCGTGTCCTCGAAGACCACCCTCCGGCCGGACGCCGCGAGCGAGTCCCACGCGCGAGCGGCCGCCTCGATGTGGGCCGCCAGCTCCGGCGGCGGTGTCGCAGCTCCGTCGATGTTGGCGCTCACGGGAGTTCCTTATCTGCTCTTCGAACGCCCGCCGCGGCGGGCGCGAGGCGCCTCCGTGACAAGGTTCACGTTGGGTTGTCAGCTGCCCCGCCGGTCGTGGAAGTAATCGAACGCATCAACTCCGGCCTTGAGCTGGCTGGCCATTCGACCGGTAGGCGCCGCAACAGCGGCACGCGGTGGGACGACAGCGCTCTCCTTGACGTCCAGGCCCGTTGCAGGTGCAGCGGGCGTTGCACGCTTTAGCCGCCTGGACGAAACGCCGATACGCCGCAGTGCCGCGGGCAGACCGCGATCACGTCCATCGGAAGGAATGCCATGAGCGCGCGACAGGGGCACCGCATCTCAGCTGAGGAGGCGCTCGCCTTGTGGACCGAGTACCGCGAGAGCGGCGACCGGAAGCTGCGCGACCGGCTCGTCCTGACCTTCGCGCCGATGGTCAAGTACATCGTCTACAAGAAGATCCGCGAGATCCCGGGACGCTGTGACGTCGAGGACTTCATCTCGTGCGGACTCGAGGCTCTGATTCGTTCGATCGAGCGCTACGACCCCAGCAAGGGGGCGTCGCTCGAGCAGTTCGCCTGGACCCGGATCCACGGCGCCGTGCTCGACGAACTGCGCCGCCACGACTGGGCGCCGCGGTCGCTGCGCCGGCGCGAGCGGGACATCTCGCAGGCGCGCGAACGCTTCATCGGCTTGCACGGGCGGCGTCCGACGCGTGAGGAGCTGGCCGATATGGTCGGCCTTACGGTGGACCAGCTGCGCACTCAACTCGACAACATCGCGGTCGCCGATGTCGGCTCATTGAACGCCCTCGTCCTTGGCAGCGACGACAGCCTGCTCGAGCGTATCGACCTGCTCGCGAGCAGCGATCGCGAGGCTGATCCTGAGCACGCGAGCGCGCTCAGTGAGGCGAAGGAGCGCTTCCGCGAAGCCTTCCAGCGCCTGCCTGAGCGTGAGCGCCGCGTCGCGATCCTGCTTTACGTCGAGAACCTCACGCTCCGCGAGGTCGGTGAGGTGCTGGGCGTCTCCGAGAGCCGCATCTGCCAGATCCACGGCCAGCTGCGGCGCTCGCTGCGGGCGACGCTCGATAAGGACGCGTCGCTCTTCTCAGAGGTCGCCTGAGAAGCACGGCTGTGCTCGCCGCTGCGCGGCGTCGCGAGCGGCGATTGCTTCAGCGGTCCACCGTCGAGCCTGCGAACAGAAGCCGGCCCGGTACGAGCGTGTCCTCGTCGGTGAGGTAGGCGGCGCAGGTGCGGTGATAGCCGTCAGCGATCTGCAGGACAACGTCGTCGAGCAGGCAGATCAGCAGGATCGGCGAAAGTGCGACGCCATGCTTGATGTGGTCGAGCTTCTCCGCGACCTCGGTGCTCTTGCTTTTCGTCAGCAGCGGCAGGTGTGCGGCGCGGAGGATGTCCTTTGCGCGCCACGATCCCGTGGGTGCCTCCGATAGCCGCTTGATCACTGCGGGTAGCGCCGGCTCCGGCACGAGCAGCGAGAGGTAGCTGCGCGCTGCGGCATAGTCCTTTTCCTCAGGCTCCTTCAGCCATTGGATGCTCGCCGGCTCGCGGGTCGAGGTCACCTCAGCCTCCAGCGACCGCCGGGAGGATCGTCAGCTCGCTGCCGTCCTCGACGGGCGTGTCGAGACCCTCGAGAAAGCGGATGTCCTCGCCGCCGACGAAGACATTGACGAAGCGCCGCAGCGATCCGCCCTCATCGGAGATCCGCTCGCGCAGCTCGCCAAAGCGGTCGAACAGCGCGTCGAGCACCTCAGCGACGGTCGCGCCTTCGACCTGCACCCGGCTCTCGCCCTCGGTTGCCGGACGCAGCGTGACGGGGATCTTGACAGCGACCGTCATCAGGCCAGCGCCTGCGAGACCAGCACCTCGCGTACCGCCGCCGCCTCGAAGGATTCGAGCGTCGGATCGATCTGGCGCTGCGCGAAGCTGCCGCGAACCGCGTCGAGCGTCTTGAGGCCGTCACCGGTGATCACGAGCACGACGCGCTCGTCGGGATCGATATCGCCGCGCTCGGCAAGCTTCTTCAGCACCGCCGTCGTGACACCGCCGGCGGTCTCGGTGAAGATGCCGGTGGTCTGCGCGAGCAGGACGATCCCGTCGCGGATCTCATCGTCGCTGACTGCATCGATCGCGCCGCCGGTCCGGCGCGCAAGGTCGAGGGCGTACGGGCCGTCCGCCGGGTTGCCGATCGCGAGCGACTTGGCGATCGTGTTCGGCTTGACCGGCCGGCAGAAGTCCGCGCCGGCTTCGAACGCGCTCGCGACGGGGGAGCAGCCGGTCGCCTGAGCGCCGTTCATCACCGGCAGGCGACCAGCGAGCAGGCCGATGTCCAGCCACTCCTCGAAGCCGCGCGCGATCTTCGTGAACAGCGAGCCGGAGGCGATCGGAGCGACAATGCGATCCGGCAGCTCCCAGTCGAGCTGCTCGGCGATCTCGAACGCGAGCGTCTTCGAGCCCTCGGCGTAGTACGGGCGCATGTTGATGTTGACGAAGGCCCAGTCGTCGTGCTCGGCGGACAGCTCGGTGCAGAGACGGTTGACGTCGTCGTAGTTGCCGCGAACCTCGACCAGGTTCGTGCCGTAGACGCCCGTCGCAAGGATCTTCTGCTCTTCGAGATCGGCCGGAACGAACACGAACGACGGCAGACCGATCGCAGCCGCCTGCGCCGCGACCGCGTTGCCCAGATTGCCTGTCGAGGCGCAGGCAAGGGTGGCGAAGCCTAGCTCGCGTGCGCGCGCCGAGGCCACCGCGACGACGCGGTCCTTGAACGAATGCGTCGGGTTCGCGGCGTCGTTCTTGACGTAGACGTTGCGCAGCCCGAGCGCTTCACCAAGCCGATCGGCGCGCACGAGCGGCGTCCAGCCGACCGGCAGGCCGGCTAGCGGGATCGATCGGTTGCCAGGCCCAGGCGGTGGCCCGGCCAGCGGCAGGAAATCGGCGTAACGCCAGATGTCCTCGCGTCCGGCCTGGATCCGCCGGCGCAGCGCGGAGCGTTCGTCGAGGCGGCTGTGGTCATAGGCGACCTCGAGCGGCCCGAAGCAGCGCTCGCACACATACAACGCCTCGAGCGGGTATTCACTCCCGCATTCCTTGCACTTCAGCTTTTCTGCCGCCATGAAAAAGAACCTCCGCCGGTCCTGTGGCGAAGGCTCCTTGGCGAAAGCCCCGGCCACATCTCCCAGGCTTTTATTGGAGCCTGATGGAATTGGCACCGTTTGCCGCTTGCGCGGCATGGTTGCCGGGGTTTCATAGGGCCAGTCCCTCCACCCCTCTGGATGCGTGAGCGCGCGTCACAGCGAGGCCGTCGGCGCGCTGGAGGCGATCGACTCCTCGGCGCGCAGGCGCGCACTGGTAATCAACAATCCCTACGCGACGACCGTTTCCGCTCGCTTGCGAAACCTG